>CAYOBW010000017.1:44844-49704 GCA_964402115.1 uncultured Victivallales bacterium | reverse complement strand
CGGTTCACGGCGTCAGGCAACCGCCGCGCGAAGCCCAAAAGGGAAGGGGTGTCTCCTTCCCTTCGTGTTCATGGCGGTGTCTGGCATGACGTTCGTCGTGGTCTTCATGCTCCGGTGACAACCAGTGCAGAACGCCTCGACCTTACGGTTCCGGTCTTGGGATCGGATTCGCCGTGGTCCGCGCAACGTCCAGGCGCTCGGGCACGGGGGCGGCGGGTTCGCGGGGCACGGGCGCCGTAACAGGCGGGTATGGCTGCACGCCACGATGCCAGGCGCAGGCGTCACGGCGGTGGGGCGGGCGAAGACATTGACGGCAGGTCCGGCGCGTTGTGGGGCATCGTGGGCGGACAGGCAACCGCTGACTCCGTGGCAGTTTCGGAAGACGGAAGGCGCCGACTTGCACACTCGGCAAACGTAGGGTTGCCAGTCAAACGGGAATCGTGAATGCACGTATCGTTGTGGGTATTGTCGCATGCCTGTTGAACTCAGCGGTTATATGTGGTTGCAGCATGCCAGCAAGTAGGTAGAATGCGTCGCATGAGCTGTGGAAACGCTTCCAACGTTGTCTGCAAGAGCTTGTCTTGCCTACTGCTGGTCACCGTCTCATGCTGGGGGTATAGCAACAGATTGTGGACGGCAAGGAGTGGTGCCGCGGTGGAAGCCACGCTTGTGACCGCCGGCGAAAACGATGTCACCTTGGAAACAACAGGTGGCAAGCGCATGCGCGTGTTTCGGACCTCGCTAGCGGAGCGGGACCACGAGTATCTGAACTCCGTTGTCTTGTTTGATCTGGTATCATGCAAGGCCTACTGTGTGGTGGAGCGGGTGGATAATGACCCCCACGACAAGACCGTCAGACGTGAATGCCAGAAACTGGTCGTGGAGTACAGGTACAAGACTCGTACCTCGCTACTGAAAACCACAGCGCCCAGAATTGCCGTGGCACTACTTGGAGAAGACAAGACGAGTGGCGGGTTGAAATGGGTCAGCATTATAGGCGTAGTCAATAAGCCTGTTTCGATCAGAGCGGAAGAGGTGCGCGCGGCAGACATCGCCGACGTCTGCGAGAGGTACGAAACCGTAATAGATAGAGACACTGCCGACAGAAAGAGCCAGAGAAAGCCCTTTCCCGCACATAAACTGCATGGCTTCATTTTCCAGATATGGCACGCCGGTGGGATTGTCGCAAGCCATACGGACCTTACGCCCGATGCTCTTAAGAAACTCCAGGTTCCTGCCGATTGGTATGACTGGCAGAAGTACCCCCAGATTCTGGAGCGGGATAGGTTCGGCGTGTACCATCACCATGTCGGAACCAAGTAGAACACATCGGGCGCAAGTGCCGAACCTACACTCCCGACTTTGCGACGGGGGGGCGGACGGATGGTTGGCAAGAGCCAGCCGGCTGGACGGGTGGCGCTGCATCCTCAGCACCAGCAGGACGCGGGCAGGCGCGTCCATAGGTACGGGCCAGGGTTCGGCGGTCGGTTCGTGAACTGGTCCGCAGCCTTGTCGAATGCGTCTTCCCACGCGTCCGGATCGCTGTTCACCTCTGGAATGTTGTCGGGCATGATGGCGGTGGCGTTCGTGGGGGCAACACCCCAAACGACTTGACCGACGGCAACGTAAAGCCGCAGCCAGCCCAACAGCACCAGCGGAAGCATGGACAGCTTCAGCCCTTCAAGGTCGGATCTGTACGTCTCCCATGCTGCGTCCGTCCTGTTCGCCTTCTGCCACCAGTCGCCGGCCGATTCGACAAGCTCAAAGCCCATGACGATGCTTGTTCCGCGCGGGGTCTTGACCCTCGGCGCCCGGCGTATCCGTTCCATCGTGGCGAGGATTGCCTCCGGACCCATTCCGCAGGCGTCTTGCCAGCCTGCGAAGATTCCAGCCGGAAGCAGCCTCGCGGCCTGGGATCGCGTACGACCGCAAATCTCAATCAGTCCGCGGCCGGCCAGGTCTTTCAACGCGTTCCGCTCCGCGGTGTTCGCGCAGGACCACGGCAAGCCTGATTCCGGCGCTCTGTGCAGCGCCACCATGACGGCGTTCAAGCGTGAGTTGTCCATCGGGCGGGCGGTCGGAATCCATGCCAGCCCTTCGTGATGGCCGGCGATTCGGGAAAGCAGGGTGTCAGCGTTCATTTCGTAAGCCTCCTTGAATAATGAGACAGATTGTTTTTGCGTCAGGTCATCGAGATAGGTGTCGAGGGGCACGGTTTCCAAGGACCCGCTTACGGGGGCGGGCCGGCGCCCGTACAGCCCGCAGGCGAGCTCGGTGCTTCGTGCCGTGCCGACGCACAGCCAGCCAGCGCCGCGGCCAGCGCGGGCAGGTCTGAGAGTTCCACGGTGGCAAGCCAGGGATGCCCATTGCCACGGTGGGCAACGATGGCCACACGTTCGCGTGCGTCGTGCTTCGCTTGGCGGAGCGCCGCGGGCAGCGCCACGCGTTCGCGCCGCTTCACTTCGACGTGGACGCCGGGCAGACCGTATACGTCAGGCGCCACGATGCCGGGCAGGTAGGGCGATGCCAGGCGTTTGACTTCACACCCAAACAGCGCGGACAACACGCGGGCAAGCTCGCGCTCCGCGTCCGCGCCTTTCCTGCAGGCGTTCATGCTTCCCCCTTGACGGTCGGGACAACATCGGGCGGCAGGGCCGGCAACGTACTCGCGAGTACGCGCAACAGGGTTTCCGCATCCTGCAAGCGCCGGCGGGCAATGGTCGCCTCCTCTGCGGCGCGGCGAACCACATCGCCGATGGCGGCCAGCGCGTAAAGGGTGTCTTCGTTGTTCATGTGTTTCTTCCCCTGCTTCCCGTTCTCATCTTCCCTGCCTGCCTGCTCTGCCTCCCGCCCTATAAGGCGGCGGGAAGCAGGAAGCAGGGGCAGGTTTATCGTGCTTCCCCAGCTTCCTGCCTGCTTCCCGGTAAGCAGCGGGAAGCACGGGCGGCCTGTTCGCGGGTGCCGATTTTGTAGACCGTCGAAAACCCGCCTTCCCGCCAGTGCCGGGCCGGGCCGTCACCATCGCACAAGCTCGCCGTGAGCGTGTCGGCGTCGCCCTTGCTGATCCGCAATTCCTCGCGCAACCGTTGCTTGAACACGGTCGGGCTCAGCGGTCCGTTGTCTTCCAGCATGCGGATGGCGGCGGGGTGGTAGCTCGCCAGCCTCGGGCGGTTTGACCGCGCGCGGCGGTCGCTCTGCCGTTCCGGTTCGGCGGGCAGGTCGGACGGTCGGAAGGCATCGTCCGCGAACGCCCACGCGCGCGGTTCGGGGCAAACGTAGCTTCGACACATGAACCCCAGGACGACGGTGTTGTCGGGGTCTGCGGCGGCCGGCGTGAGCGTGATGCGCGCGTCAACCGATCGGCCGGTGATACCTGAACCGCTACCTCGGTCCCGGGTGTCGCGGTCGCCGGCGGCCCCTTTGGCGTCGTGATGCACAAACAGGACGGCGGCGCGCTCCATAGCCAGGCGGCGCAACCAGCGCAGCGGCTCGCGGAAGTTCTCTATGTTTTCCGCGCCATCGCAAAGGGCATACAGCGGGTCACAAACCAGGATGTCGAAACCTGCGGCGGCGCCTTCAATCACTTCGCGCGGACGTTCGACGCCGGCCAGGGGCAGGATTCGCAGGCGGTCGCCGATGTCATCCGGACCGATGCCCAACGCGCGGCTCATGCGCCAAGTGCGCCGCCGGATGTCGGGCTCCGAAAGCTCGAAATCCGCAACGCACACGGAGAACCGGCCGCCGGATTCAAAGCCGAACACGTCCCGCCCGGCGGCCAGGCTCAAACCAAGCTGGGCGACGGCAAAGGATTTCCGCGTTTTCGACGGCCCCACGATTTCAACCAAGGATTGCCGATCAAACAGCCCGGCCAAAACCGGCGCATGGGGCGGCGGGTCATCGCGTAGAAGCCCGGCGCCGTCCAGTCTGGCAATCGCGGCGGTGGGTTCAACGCACGCGGCGGCAACCTCGGCATGCAGTGCGGCCAAGGCACCGGGCTTATCGGCAACGACACGCCGACACGCCGCGCGAAGCCTGCGCTTGCAGCCAGCGGCGTGGACTTGTTCCGCGTAGTATGGCGCGTGCAAAGCAATGGGGCAGGCATCCGGCAGCGTGTGAACGCCGACAATACCGCCAGCCGTGTCGAGTGTTCCGTAGTCTTTCAGGGCCTTCGTGAGGGTCAAGGCGTCCACCGGCTGGCCTGCATCACGCATCCGGACCGCAGCGGCGAAAGCGGCGCGGCAGGCGGGCACGGCAAAGTCGTCGGCAACCAGGCGGGCGCGGTCTATCGCCTTCCATCCGGCTGATTCGTCGTATAGAAGGGCGCCAAGGATTGCCCGCTCCTGCTCGCGTTCCGTTTCGTCAGCGGGTGGCAGTTCGTTAAGGTCGCCCACCGGCCCGGCGGTCACGGACGCGCTACCGGACGCGGCGCGCTCGGGCACGGGGGCGAGAGTGTTGTCAGCGTAGCGCGTCTTCATGGCGTCACCTCACGCGGCCTTGCCGGCTATGAAGGCGTCAAGGTCCGCGCGGCGGTAGCGGGTGCACTTCCGCCCGATGCGGACGGCCGGCAGGGTGCCGCGCGCCGTCAGCGTGGCGAGGTGCCGGCGGGACAGGGCGAGGTAGGAGGCGGCCTCTGGGGCGCGCATCAGTGCGGGGGTGAATGCGGCGGGGGCGGTTGGTGCGGTTGCGGCGCGTTGCATGCTTGTTACTCGCTTTCTGTGCTTGTGCACGCGAGTAACATCACAAAGACGGGCGCGGAACCTGTGTCCCGCAACTCAGGATTTCAAACGGGGTTTTCGTGACATGCCGCAACCCAGGGCATTCCGAATCAGTCTCCGGAAGCTCGTACGTTCCGTGCCGGGT
>CAYOBW010000017.1:24483-44834 GCA_964402115.1 uncultured Victivallales bacterium | reverse complement strand
CCGGGTTGCACAATGGCAAACACAGCCGAAACAAGATCGTCAAAGGGTCCGGCTGGCGTATCGGTCGGCTTGCGGTGCGTGGCGATTCGATAGGCGGAAGCGAGGGCGCGGACGAAATCGGTTTCGTCTTCGGCCGGCGGCCGGCCCACTTTCGCGGCAAGCGCTTCTTCGGCAGATGCTGCCCCGCCAAGGTAGGGCAGACGTTTCCTGCTTGCAGCCGATGCGCAGGCTTCATACAGCAGGCAGAAGGCAAAGTCGAACGGCCCCATAGTAACTTCTTCACCACTTCCGTGTTGCTCGTCTTGCAAGGCTTCAATGAAAGCGCGAAGGTTCACACGTACGGCAGCCCTGTACGTGGCGGTGTCCAGTGAGTGCCACGACAGGACCCCGTGCGTGTTCCCGCTCAGCTTCTTAAGGGCCCGAAACAGTGCGCCGATTTCGGCCCGCATTTCTTTCGGCGTGGCGTTTATCGTGGCCGTCCGGGAATCGAGATCACGGGCGCAGCCCCAAACATGTTCAATTCGCTCGCATAGCCATGCGAACGCCTCCGGCGATACGTTTAAGCGGTGCCTCTTGAAGACGCCGTCTATGCTTGCCTTATGCGCCTCGCTCAGTGCGACGGGATCAAACCACTTGCAATGGCCCTTGCCGCAGAAGACCTGCGTGCTTTTCATGTTCTTCCCCTTCCGTGTAAGGGTGCCCGCGGGCACCGGGCACGGCCGGACGCCCGCATGACTCCCCGGCCAGCGTCGCGGACGGGGGTGAGGCGTTGTCAGAACGCCTTGGCGAGTTCCCTGCGGGATACGCCTAGGTTGAACAGCGCGCGAAGGATCAGGTCCACCGAAACGGTGGGGTCGCCCTTCTCGATCTTTGCCACGCGGCTTTGACTCGTCTTCATGCGCTCGGCAAGGGCAACTTGCGTCAGGCGTTGCCGTTGCCGTTGCTCCTTCACGGCCTTGGTCAAGGCCAGCTTGGTTTCGATATACTCCATGTCCGCGTCATCCAGGTTCAGAAACTCCTGAACCGTGCCCACCTTCCAGCCGGCCGCTTCCAGCCGTTTTCGCTTGTCTGCCTGCATGGTCATTCTCCCGCTATGCTGTCATAGTGCTTCAACCGTCTCCGGCATTCCCGCACGAATCGGTCCGGCGTTGTCCGCGTCCTCTTCTCGAACACGTCCACCACGATCACGGCGTCGGGGTCAATCCGGCACACAACCCGCCATGCCTTACCCTCGTCATTCACGCGCAATTCAAGACAGCGCGCCCCGATCCCGGGCATGGGTCGTGCATGCGGCATGCTCAGCGATTCGCCTTCCTGCAACATGCGCAGCAGGAAGCCCACTTCCCGGCGCGCTTCCCTCGAAAGCGGCGGCGTCTTGATCTCGCCCCGCAAGACAATGAGTTCCTTTCCCATGTCGCCCCTATGCTATGTCAGTTCTGGCATATAGTCAATTTCCGATCTCGCACCTTCGCGGCCAGCATCCGCAGGCGGGCCTTGTGTTCCTTCGGCGCCGTGCCCGCGGCCAGCTTCCCGGCCAGCGTGGCGAGTTCCTCCACGGGCGGCGCCTTCGCCACGGCGCACCCGGTGAGAATCCCCGGCCGGCCTCCCGGTCGGGGTCAAACGTGGTCACCCGGCCGCGCGGAACGTCAGCACCTTGCCGGCCTGCTCCGTCGCCGGGTCAATCGCGAAGAATGCGGCGGCCTGTTCTTTCGTCGCGAGGTTGCGATAGTGGTTGAACAGAACGCCCGGGCCCGTGTGCCCCATGTCCAAGCAGGTCCGCGATATGTCGCCGTGCAAGGCGAGGTGGAAAGAGCCGAAGCAATGGCGCGCCACGTCCGGCGGCCAGGTCCGCAGCCCGGACGCCTTGCGTACCTCCCGCATCAGGCGCCGCAGGGTCATCTCACTCGATACGATGCCGGCGCCGGCCGCGGCCCCCTGCGGGCGGTAGGCGGTCAGCCAGCGCCGGGCGTTGACGGCAAGAGCGATGATCCGGGAGCGCCGTTTCTTGGCGTGCTCAGGGCGTACGGTGACGATGCCCGCGGCCAGGTCAACGTCGTGCCACGTCAACCGGACCAGCTCTGCCGGGCGGATGCCGGCGAAGAACGCCAAGGCCAGGTAGGGGACCGCACGCGGCTCGGTCGCTTCGGCCGCGCGCATGATGGCCTCGACTTCGGCGGGGGTGAAGATTGCCGGCATGCCCGTTTCGACCTTCACCCGGCGAAGCCCGGCGGCGGGGTTGTCCGGGGTGTGCCCCTTCTCCGTCGCCCATGTGAACACGCCGTGGAACACGGTGCGGTAGTTCCGCCGGTTGGCCGGGGTGAGGGCTTGCGCGTCAAGCCAGCCGTCCAGCGTGGCGGCATCCAGCGCCGCGGCGGGCACGTCGCCGAAGTCGGGGAAGGGACGGCTCAGGCGGCTGCGGAGGTCCTGCAGGGATCTCTGCCGCAGGTTGCGGGCCGCGGCATCGGCCAGGTACAGCCCGACCAGCGCCCGGAACGTCGCGGCCCCCGTCGGCGGTCGGTAGTAGCGCATCCAGCAAGCGGCGGCGGCCTCGAGCGTCGCGGCGCCGCTCAGGATGGCGAGGGCCTTTACCGCGTCGGCGCGTTGCGGGTCCGTCAGTTGGTGGGCCTGCCGGCCGATGGCGTCAAGCTCTGCCCGCTGGCGGTCCGCCCAGCCTTCGGCCTCGGCTCGCGTCTTGAATGCCCGGCGGCAGTGGCGGCCGGTGTCGCCGTCCCAGCGTTCGACTTGCCAGGCTTCCCGGCCACCGGTGCGCGGGATGCGCCGCAGGGTGAATCCCGCGTAACGAATGCTCTTGCGTCGCGTCGCTTTCATGGCGTAGATAGTGCGCATGTACGCGCACGAGAGCAAGATTTTCTTTCATGTTCCTTTCATGCGCGCATTTCGGAAAAGTCGTAAGTCGTTGACACCCCGGTAGCTCAGTTGGACAGAGCAGCGGTTTCCTAAACCGCAGGTCGCGCGTTCGAGCCGCGCCCGGGGTACCACTTTCAGGTTGACGCGCCGGCGTCCAGCAGCGTGCGATAGAGCACCGCGAAATCCTCCTCACCCCACCCGCGGTTCATGGCCTCGGTGAAGAGGTGCTTGACGTGGCGGGTGTGCGGCAGGCGCGCGTCGAGCGCGACGGCCCGTTCCAGCGCCAGCCTGAGGTCCTTGTCCATGTGCTTCAGCGAGAAGTGTGGCGCGAAGTCCCGCTCCCGCAGCTTGGGCAGCTTCATCTCGGCCAGTCCGCACCAGCCCGCGTTCAGCCGGTAGGCGGCGGTGAAGGTGTCGAGATCCACGCCGGCCAACTGCGCGAACCGGAAGCCTTCCGCCAGCGCCTGCATCTGGTTGGCGAGCATCAGGTTGAACGCGAGCTTCACATCGGAGGCGCGCCCCACGGGGCCGAAGTGAAAGACCCGCGCGCCGGTCTGCAGCAGCAGCGGTTCCGCGCGGGCCAGGGCCTCGCCGTCGCCGCCGGTGAAGAAGACCAGTTTGCCGGCCTCAGCCGCGGCCTTGCTGCCGGTGAAGGGGGTCTCGAGGAACGCCCCGCCGGCGGCCGCCACGGCGGCAGCTGCCCGCTGGCTGGTCGCCGCGTCCACGGTGGTGGCGTTCAGGATCAGCTTGCCGCGCAGGTCCACCGTCGCGAGCCCGTGCGGTCCCCCCAACACGCTGTCCACGGCCGGGGGGTCCGCCACGACAACCATGACCACCGCGGCCCAGTCCGCCAGTTCGGCCGGCGAGACGGCCAGCGTGCCGTCCGCTGGCGGCGTCGCCGGTGGCGTGCGATTCCAGACGCGCACCGCATGCCCGGCGCGACGCCAGTTGGCCGCCATGCGTGTCCCGATAATGCCTTGTCCGGCCACTCCGATATGCATCTTCAGCCCCTCCCTTATCAGTGACGGCAGGCAATCAGCACGACGCCCGCCAGCACGCCGGCCAAGGCCAGGGCCTTGCGGCGCTTGTTCTGTTCCTGGTACAGCAGGCCGCCGGCCACAAAGGCCAGCACCGCGCCGCTGCGGCGCAGGGGCGAGACCATCGAGATCAGGGCCTCCGGTTGTGCGACGGCGTGGAAGTAGACGAAGTCGGAAAGCACGAGCAGAATCCCGGTCAGGGGGGCGCTCCAGCGCCAGGCGAACGGCGCGGCGCGTCGGACGGGGTACCAGGCGGCCGCCAGGAGCACGAGTACGAACCACGTCAGGTAGAAGGCGAACCAGACCTGCACGGTCAGCGGGGGGATCCCGGCCTGTTGGAGCAGCCACTTGTCGTAGAGGGCGCTGAGCGCGCCCAACGCCGTCGCGGCGAAGATGCAGAAGACCCAGCGGTTCGCGTGGAAGCGAATGCCCTCCGCGCGGCCCGTCCGCATGAGCGCGAAGTAGGAGACGGTAATCAGCAGGAACCCCAGCCACTGCAGGGGGCCGGGGCGCTCCGCGAAGATAAGCAGGGCGCCGAGCATCGTCCAGACCGGTTGCGAGGCGCGCACGGGCGAGACCAGGGTGATCGGCAGGTGCTTCATGGCGAAGTACGCGAACAGCCAGGAGGTGCCAACTAGCAGAGCTTTGCCGGCGAGCAGCAGATGGCCCTGCGGCGGCAGCGCGGTCACCGGAACTCCCCAGCGGAGTGCGACGGCTGGCGCCAGGCTCGAAAGGAGCAACAGCGGGCAAAGCACGAGAAAGCCTGCCGCGGAGGAAACGAACAGGACGGGAATCACGGCGTTGGAGCGGACCGCATGCTTCTTGACCACGTCGTAGCAGCCAAGCAGCACAGCCGACAAGAGTGACAGGTATATCCACATAACCGTGACCGACCCGGCCAAAGGCGCGCACGGTAGCGGACGGGTCGGGTCGATGGCAAGCCGGGATTGAGCGCGGCCAATCCGCGGGGCGCTGTTTTGAGTCTGTTTTGAGTGCTTGCGGTTTCGCAGGTTATGCTATAGTCTGTTTACATCTTATTACAGCCGGGCGAGCTTCGCGCTAGACAGCATGGCTCCGGACGGGTGCGGAGCCTGTTGCGTGGCTGGCTGGCGTGAGTAGAATCGGAGGCAGGATAGCCCTTCATGAGTGCTTATTTCGCGTGCGGCGTGCTGGATAGGTTGGGATGCCTTGCCGATACAAGGGCGGAAGAGTCAGCGGCGTGCGTTGTGCAGCGCCCGGCCGATGGGCCTGCGCTGGCGGACTTGTGCGGGCTTGTGCCGTGCGATTCGCAGCAGATTCTCGTCGTCGATGACGATGAGCATGTGCGTTGCGTGTTCGAGTCTGTGTTGCGGCATGCGTTCGCCGATTTCCGGGTGGAAGCTGTTGGCAATGGCGCGGAGGCTGTCAAAGCGTTCGAACAGCGCCATCACGCCGTGGTGCTGATGGACCTCTGCATGCCGGTCATGGATGGCCGCCAGGCGTTCGGGAACATCATGGATCTGTGTCGGGAGAAGGGCTGGCTGCCGCCATCGGTGGTCTTCTGCACGGGCTTTGCGCCGCCGTCTTCGGTCAGTCGAGCTGTCGCATCGGACCCGCGTCATTGCCTGCTCTCGAAGCCGATCGGGGCCGACTTACTGACCCGCACGGTGCGCAGCAGACTGTCCTGAATGCGGCGCTGTGCCGTCTGGCACGTTGCCGGTCCGAACACCCTGCATTCCCGCTGGCGGGCGGTTGGCGGTTGGCGTGAAGGAGTGGACTTCGCGATATGATCGTCATTGAATCGGTTGCCGTCATGCAGGCGCAATCACGGGCCTGGCAGGCCGACGGTGACCGCGTGGCCCTCGTTCCGACCATGGGAGCCCTGCACGAGGGGCACATGGCGTTGGTGGCGGCTGCACGCGCGGCGGCCGGGCGCGTGGTGGTCAGCATTTTCGTAAACCCCTTGCAGTTCGGCCCTGGCGAGGATTTCACCCGCTACCCGCGCAATCTGGCGCGCGATCTGGCACTCTGCGAGACGGCTGGAGCAGACGCTGTCTTCTGTCCGCCCGTTGCGGTCATGTACGCCGGGGACAGGAGTGTGCACATCGATGAGGTCGCCCTGTCGCAAGGGCTGTGCGGGGCGTCGCGGCCGGGTCACTTTCGCGGCGTGCTGACCGTCGTCGCCAAGCTTTTCAACAGCGCCCGCCCGGACGTCGCCGTCTTCGGTCAGAAGGATGCCCAGCAGGTGGCCGTGATCCGGCGGCTCGTACGCGACCTGGACTACCCGATCGAGCTGGTGGTTGTGCCTACGCTGCGCGAGCCGGATGGGTTGGCCCTGAGTTCGCGCAACGCGTACCTGTGTCCGGGAGAACGCCAGGCGGCGTTGTCGCTAAACCGTGCCCTGCGTGCGGCGGAGGGGCTGGTGGGGCAGGGGGTGAAGGACTGCGCGAGCTTGGTGCGCGCGATGCGGGAGATCCTGCTGGCTGCGCCGGGCGTGGCACCCGAGTACGTGACAGCGGTTGACGCGATGACCCTCCAGCCCGTAGAACGGGTTGATGCGCCTGTACTGCTGGCGTTGGCGGCGCGCGTCGGCGCCACCCGGTTGATAGACAACACGGTTGTGGGGCTGCCGTCACCTTGACAGTCAGACAGGCAGGGGGGCGCCCCGTGGACCCTGATAGAATCGCACACTCATCAGGGTATGACTGAGCATTCAATCAGGGTCTCGTATCAAGTTGTCCATTCGTGGCATTATTTCCGTGACAGATGCAGGGGGTGCTGATTTCATCGTTGGATTCGGGTGGATTCAGCCCAAGCGGGTGAGCCGGGTGTGGGGCTTGGGTATCGGGAAGTGCGGTTGATCGAGGGGGGTGGATGGCGCAGATGGCAGCCGAGGAAGTCAAGCATTCGCGGACGATTCGGATCGATCTGATTCCGGATGTGCCGAACGAGCAGGGGACAGAGCGGCCCCGCCGGTTGGTGATAGCTGCTCAGCAGAGTCGGCGGCGCGCTGCGGGCGCGCCGGTGGAAACGACGTTTTCCGGCGAGAAGGATGCCTACCGCGAACTTCTGAACAGCATCTACGACGCGGCTATTCTGACGAATCGGACAGGCCAGATAGTGGAGGTCAACGAGCGTGCGCTCGACGTGCTCGGCTACAGCCGGCAGCAGTTCCTGCAGCTGAGCGTGCTGGACCTCATCTCAGGCGCGGACGCCGCACTGGTGGAGACGCTTTGGCAAAATCTCGAGGGGCAGCGGCTGACTGTACTGCAGGCGTATGGCGTGCGGCGCGACAACTCGCTCTTTCCGGCTGAGATCGCTGTCAACCGGTTGCGCCTGGGCACGCTGCACCTGGGGTTCTTTATTCGTGACATCACGGCGAGACACCAAGCCGAGGAGATGTTGCGCACGGAGCACAATGCCCTGCAGAACTCCGGCGGGGGCATTGCCGTCGCCGATGCCGCGGCCGCCCTGGAGTATGTCAACCCCGCCATGGCGGCGATGTGGGGAATGGACAATGTCGAGTCCCTGCTCGACGTGAGCGTGCCGAGCCTGTTCAGCGACGAACAGGCCGTCCGGGAGATGCTGGCCAGCGTCATGACGCAGTTTCCCACGTGGTCAGGCATCCTTATCGCGCGACGGCTCGATGGCAGTGAGTTCAACGTGCAGGTATCCGCGGCGCGCAATCGCAACTCCGACGGCGATACGGTGGGCGTCGTGCTCTCCGTGGTGGACGTCAGCGATCGCCTGCGCGCGGAGAAGGCCGAGCGTGAGGCGGAGCGGCACCGTGTTGTCTGGGAGATCCTGGGGGCCGTGACCCATCACCTGGGCCAGCCGGCCACCGTGCTGCTGGCGAATCTCGAAGTGCTCAACCGTCCCGCGGCGGAACTGGGCGAGCGGGAGCGCGAACTCGTGGCGTCCAGTGCCCAAGCGATCGAGACGCTGACAACCGTCCTGCACCGTCTGAATCGCGTGGAAGGCTACCGGACCACCTCGTACCTGGTGTCGGACAAGCCGGGTGAAACAACGGGTGGCGACGCTTCGCGCATCCTCCAGATCTGAGAGCAGGACCATGGCTGACGAGTCAAATGGGACGGCTAAAGAGACGTTGCCGCCGTCGGGTTCGCAGCGGGTGGCGGGGGATCAGGACATCGTCCTGGCCAGGGACGTACGACCGACGGTTTTGCCCATCATTCCTCTGCAGCATCGCCCGCTATTCCCCAAGCTCACGGTGCCGATGGTCATAGACGATGCACCGCTCGTGCAGGTGCTGGTCGAGACGGTGCAAGCGCAGCAGAAGGTGATCGGCCTGGTGCTGCGGCGACACGCTGACGATGCCTCCCCGACCGAGTCCCCGGCGGGGCGGGACTTGTGCGTGGTGGGTGTCGTTGCGGAAATCCTGCACATGGCGCAGCTGGCGGGTGAGAACGGCAAACCCATCGCCGTGCAGTTTATCATCGGGGTCCTGGACCGTATCCGCATCGAGCGCATCGTGCAGGACGCGCCCTATGTTCTGGCGGAGGTCTCGTACGTCATCGAGACCGAGATGACGGCCAACGACGAACTGAAAGCCTACTCGCTGTCAGTCGTGCGCAGCATCAAGGAGCTGATCCAGCTCAACCCCTTGCACAAGGAGGAGCTGAGCCTTTTCATGACCCAGTCGAGCCTGGGTGACCCCGGACGTCTTGCGGATTTCGCCGCGGCGCTGACCTCGGCAAGCGGACGTGAACTGCAGGAGGTGCTTGAAACCGTCAGTATCCGGGAGCGGCTGCGCAAGGCCCTGGTGTTGATCAAGAAGGAGATCGACATCTCCAAGATCCAGGTGCGCATCGGCAAGCAGATCGAAGAGAAGCTGAGCAAGCAGCAGCGCGAGTTCTTCCTGCGCGAGCAGTTGAAGGCGATCAAGAAGGAGCTGGGCATCGAGAAGGAAGGCAAGGAGACGGAGGTGGAGCGCTTCGAGAAGCGGCTGACCACGCTCACGCTTCCCGCCGAGGCTGGCGAACGCATCCAGGAGGAGCTGGATAAGTTGCGCCTGATCGAGCCGTCCTCGCCCGAGTTCCATGTCACCCGGACGTACCTGGATTGGCTGACCGGGTTGCCTTGGGGGATCTGTACGCCTGACAACTACGACTTGGTCCGGGCGGGGAAGATCCTGAACCAGGATCACTACGGACTGGAAGACGTGAAGGAACGCATCCTGGAGTTCCTGGCCGTTGGCTCGCTGAAGGGCAAGATCTCCGGTTCCATTCTCTGCTTCGTGGGGCCCCCGGGCGTGGGCAAGACCTCCATCGGGCAGTCCATAGCCCGCAGCATCGGGCGCACGTTCTACCGTTTTTCGCTGGGCGGCATGCGCGACGAGGCCGAGATCAAGGGGCATCGGCGCACGTACATCGGGGCGCTGCCGGGGAAGTTCATCCAGGCCATCAAGGTGTGTAAGTGCTCCAACCCGGTCATCATGCTCGACGAAGTGGACAAGATCGGCGCCAGTTATCAGGGGGACCCGGCTTCCGCCCTGCTGGAGGTGCTGGACCCCGAGCAGAACCGGGACTTCCTCGACCATTACCTCGACGTGCGATTCGATCTCTCGAACGTGTTTTTCATCTGTACGGCGAACCAGCTCGACACGATACCCCGTCCGCTGCTGGACCGGATGGAGGTGATCAAGCTGGCGGGCTACATGCTCAAGGAGAAGCTGGAGATCGGCCGGCGTTTTCTCGTGCCCAAGCAGCTCAAGGCGCACGGGGTGAAGCGCAGACAGGTCACGATCACGGCGGGAGCCCTGCGCGAGATGGCGGACGGGTATGCCCGCGAGCCGGGCGTGCGGAGCCTGGAGAACCACATCAAGAAGGTGATTCGCAAGGTCGTGAAGGAGCTTGTGGGAGGGGCGAAAACGGCCGTGCGCCTCGAAGCCGGCGACGTGGCCGGCTACCTGGGCAAGCGTTCGTTCACCGACGAACCGCTTTACCCGACGCCCGTGCCGGGCGTGGTGACGGGCCTGGCCTGGACCAGCCTCGGGGGGGAGACCCTGTACGTCGAGGCCACCAAGGTGCACACCAACAAGGGCGGCTTCAAGCAGACCGGGCAGCTCGGCAACGTCATGATCGAGTCGTCGGAGATCGCCTTCACCTTCGTCAGGTCCTACCTGGATGAGGACGAGGCGGCGCGGAAGTTCTTCGAGGAACACTACATTCACCTGCACGTGCCGGCCGGCGCGACACCCAAGGATGGTCCTTCGGCCGGCATCACCATGGCCTGCGCACTCTACTCTCTGGCGCGCAACGAGGCGGTGCGGGGCGGGTTGGCCATGACCGGCGAGCTAACGCTGAAGGGGCTGGTGACACCGGTCGGAGGAGTCAAGGAAAAGACCCTGGCCGCGCGGCGTACGGGCCTCCGGGAACTGGTGCTGCCAGAGGGCAATCGCAAGGATTTCGAGGAACTGCCGGCCCACATCCGGAAGGGCCTGCGCGTGCGGTTTGTGCGGACGTTTGCCGAAACCGTGGCCATTTGCTTCCAGCCGTCGCGCGGTTGAGACCAGGGCGGGCGCATCCGGGTTTGGGTGGCTTGGGTGAGCCCGACCGTCGCTGTTTCCTGCTTGCGGGACGTCCTGGTGCGGAGTAGTCTGAGACTGCAACAGCCCGAATGGCGACGGTGGTCGCGGGAGGACGGAAATGGCCGATCTGATTTTTCGGTGCCCGGCTTGCACAAAGTGCCTCTGCGTGGACGCCGTGGCTTCCGGGGCACTGTGCGCGTGCCTCGCCTGCGGCGAGCAGGTGCCTGTGCCGGCGCCTGTGTTGGAGTTTCGTTGCCCGTTCTGCAATACGCCGCTGTTGGCGCCAGACGGGATGGGCGAGGAACTCTTCGAGTGCCCGGCGTGCGAAGTGGGTATACCCGTGCCGCATCTGCTGGATGGGTAGGTTCGCCCGCCTTTGAGCGTGGGCGGCTGCGTGACGGATCGAGAAAATGGTTTGCCAGACAGGGGCCGAACTGGGATAGTGCCCCGGCAATTAAGCACATGAGGAGAGGTTGATATGTTTCCATACGTGGGTTTCTTCAGCGGCAGCATGGGGCCTTTCGAGATCCTGCTGGTCCTGTTCGTGATCTTGTTGCTGTTCGGCTCCAAGAAGTTGCCGGAACTGGCCCGCTCGCTCGGCAAGAGCCTGGGCGAGTTCAAGAAGGGTAAGGACGAGGGGATCCGAGCTTTGACCGAGGAGAGTCCGTCCGACAAGAGCGAGAAGGATCCCGTCGAGAAGAAGTAGCGCTGACGCAGCTGGGAACCTGTTGGCGTCGCGCGCGTCTGCGTTGACAGACGGCCACTGTGTCACTTAGTGCCTTAACCGCCTGGAACGGCTAAGCATGACAAGATCTTCCCGCCCTCTCCCACTGGGAGAGGGACGGGGTGAGGGTTACGGGCAAAGCCCACATTGGGTGGAGGAATTTGGTCGTGATGATGAGGCCCGAAGTTCTGCCGTTTCTCGGTCTGGCCGTTGGAGTAGGCGCTCTGATCGCGGGCTTGGGACGGTTGCTGGTTCCCCGGCGTAAGCAGGGCTTCGCCTGGGTTGGAGTTGTCGTAGCGCTCGTCTTCTCGTGTTACTTCCTCTGGTTTTTCCGTGACCCGCCACGGCGACCGCCCGCCGATCCGCTGCTTGTCGTGGCCGGCGCCGAGGGGCACATTGCCGGTATCAAGACGTTAACGGCCGCGGAGTTCGAGAAGATAGCCGCCTTCAACGGCGTGGAGGGTAAGGACCTCGATGCCTTCACGGCGACGAATGTCTTGCGCATCAGCATCTTCCTGAGCCTGTTCGACGTGCATGTGAACCGGGCGCCCATTGCCGGCGAGGCGCGGTTCCTCGGGTACTATCCCGGACAACACGTGTTTACCTTCAAGGAGAAGTCCTCGGAGGTGAACCAGCACAACTCAATCATCATAACCGGTGATCGAACCTGCTGCCTGGTGAATCAGATCGTCGGCCCCGTGGCACGGCGGGTGGTGTACTGGCTACCGAAAGACAAGCCGGCGCAGGTGAAGCGGGGCGACCGCTTCGGCATGATGAAATTCGGCTCACGGCTGGACATGTATTTTCCCGCGGACGATGTGACGGTGCTGGTCAAGGAGGGGGATTTCGTGCGCGCGGGACAGACCGTCGTGGCCAAGGAGAACGTGGAGGCGAATCTGTGAAGTGGCGCCAGGTCGTGCCGTCGCTGATTACCCTGCTGGCCATGCTGGCAGGTTTCCTGAGTATGGTTGTGACTGTGGAGGGGATGCATACCGGGGACACGGACCTCTACCGTTGGGCCGCCAAACTGATCATGCTGTCGATGATCCTCGACGGCTTGGACGGGAATGTGGCGCGCTGGATCAAGGGCCAGAGCGCCTTCGGGGCGGAACTGGACACCTACGTCGATCTGACGGCGTTCGGCATTGCCCCGGCCATCCTGATTTACGCGGTGACGCTGGCCAACAAGGATATGTTCTGGCGCGTCCTGCTGCCATCCGCGGTCGCCCTATCGGGCGTGGTCCGGCTGGCGCGGTTCAAGGTGAAGGACCCGCTGCGGGGCCAGGGTGGCTACGCCGGCTTGCCGATCACCGCCAACGCGGGCTGGGTGGCCGTTTTCGTTTTCATCAGCACGGTCCCGCCGAGCGCCGGTAGCCCGAATCACGATCCGTTGTCCTTGCAGCACGGCTGGTTCGCTTCGCTCTTTCTGGTGGGCGTGATCAGTTTCATCCTGCTGCAGGTGACCAATTTCCGCTACCCGAAGCCGACCAAGAAGTGGTGGATGTTCGCGCTCTGCGTGCTGCTGGTGGTGCTGTTCGTGGCGCTGAGCGCGCGCAGCGCGATGCGCGTGGCCATAGCGATGTTGATCCTGGGCGCCGGCTACGCGATCCTGGGGCCACTGTTCGTCAAGGGGATGCAGGTGCACCACCGGCGCAAGGAAGCCCGCCGGCAAGGATCGTCTGCCGGCCCGGACGGGGCAGGCGCCGGTCAGTAATCGGGCGGATGGCCGCAAGCGGAAACGTGCACCTTCCGGCTACGATGGCAGAAACGGCGGACCTATGTCCCTTGACAGGATTCTGGACAGCCTCAAGCAGTACATCGAATTCGAGATGGATGAAGGGCGGCTTTACGAACCTGTGAAAGCTGGTCAGACGGTTGCTTTGCTGTCAGGCGCAAAGGGTTCTCGCGCACGCGTCGCGACGACGGGACGCCCCGCCGCGGAACCGGCCCCGCGAGCGCCTCTGGTGGCTGCTCCCCCGGCGCCGGCGCGGACCGCGCCCGCGAACCCGGCGGAGCGGCTGGGCACGCTGAGCGCGATTGCGGCGCGGATTGCCGCCTGCCGGCAGTGCGGGCTGCATGCACTGCGCACCAACACCGTACCCGGGCAGGGAAATCCCGCGCCGGCGATCCTGTTCGTCGGCGAAGGCCCGGGCGCGGACGAGGACCTCCAGGGGCTGGCCTTCGTCGGTAAAGCCGGGCAGCTGCTCACGAAGATGATCGCGGCCATGGGTTTCTCGCGGGAGGAGGTGTTTATCGCCAACGTGGTGAAGTGCCGCCCCCCGGGCAATCGTCCTCCCGAGCCCGCTGAAATGGCTTGCTGCCTGCCGTTCCTGCGCGAGCAGATTGCCTGCCTGCAGCCCCGCGTGATCGTGGCGCTGGGCTCGACGGCCGTGAAGGGTCTGCTGGGTGCGGACGTCGTTGGCATTACGAAGTTGCGGGGACAGTGGCGGGAGTTCGGCGGCATTCCGCTGATGCCGACGTACCACCCGGCCTACCTGCTGCGCAACCCGCCGGCGAAGGTGTATGTCTGGGCGGACCTGCAGGCCGTCCTGGCCCACTTGGGATTGCCCGTCCCCGAGCGGTCGCGCGCCGGAGGCGCGGGCGCGGGCGGCGTTTGACAAAAGGAGACCTGGCGATGAAACGTTGGTTGCTGGCCCTGAGTGTGTCCGCAGTGGGTGTCTTCCTGGCGGCTCAGCTGCGCGCGCAGGAACAGGCGCCGTACCCCTGGAAGATCGGCGTTTGCACGGGGGTGGGGCAGGGCGCGCTGCTGGCGTCGAACGGCTTCGATTACATCGAGCAGAGCGTGACGGGGTTCCTGTCGCCCGACCAGCCCGAAGAGGCCTTCCAGAAGCGGCTCGACGAGGCCCGGCGCAAGTCGCCCCTGCCCATCTACTCCTGCAACGGATTCCTGGGCGGTGGGTTGCGGGTAACCGGACCGGAGGCGAACCACGACCGCATCGTGGCCTATGCCGGCACAGCGTTCCGGCGGGCCCGGGCAGCGGGCATTCAGCTCATTGTCTTCGGCAGCGGCGGGGCGCGCCGGATCCCCGAGGGGTTCGCGGTCGAGGCCGCACAGCAGCAGTTCGTGGATCTGCTCAAACGGATCGGCCCCGCGGCGGCCTCGAACGGCGTCACCCTGGCGATCGAGCCTCTCTGCAAGAAAGAGTGCAACTTCGTCAACTCGGTGGAGGAGGCCTTCGCCATCGCGGAGCGCGTGAATCACCCCGCGGTGCAGGTGCTGGCGGACACCTACCATATGGGACAGGACGGGGAGCCGGTGGACCACATCGTGAAGTACGCCTCGCGGCTGCGTCACGTGCACGTGGCGGACCCGCGGAGCCGCGCCCAGCCGACGGGTGAATGCAAAGAGCGGATCCAGCCGTACCTTGATGCGCTCAGGCAGATCGGCTACAAGGGCGGTGTCTCGATCGAGTCGAAGGGCGGCGAGAAAATGGCTGACTGGGCGGGGGAGGCGGCGGCTTTTCTAAAGGGCAAGCCCCGCGGTTGATACGGCACGGAAGTCGGTTCGGAGAGGTTCTACATGCAAAGAAGAACGTTTCTGCGGCAGACAGGCCAGGCGGCATTGTTGGGCGGACTTTCACAGGCCCTGCCCGCGCGTGTATGGGCGGCAGCCCCGGGCGCCAACGACGCCCTGCGCATCGCCGTGGTGGGCCTGCATAGCCAGGGCAAGACGCACATCGAACAGTATCGCAAACTGCCCGGCGTGCGCCTGGTCGCCCTGTGTGACGTGGACAGCGCGGTGCTGGCCGAGCGTGTCGACACACTGAAGCGCGAAGGCGTCGAGGTCACCCCCTACAGCGACGTCAGGAAGTTGCTCGAGAGCCGCGAAATCGACGCCGTTTCGTTCGCTACGCCCAACCACTGGCACGCGCTCATGACCATCTGGGCGTGCCAGGCCGGGAAGGATGTGTACGTCGAGAAGCCGATGACGCACACCTACCGGGAGGGAGTACAGGTCGTTGCCGCGGCCCGGAAGTACGAGCGAATCGTCCAACACGGCACGCAGCGGCGCTCGGACCCCGGCTGGCACGAGGCGATCGCCTGGTGCCGCGCCGGCAACTTGGGGAAAATCACGCTGACCTATGCCTTCTGGTACAAGCTGCGCGACTCCATCGGACGGACGGAGGGGCCTCAGCCCATACCCGCAACGGTGGACTATGACCTTTGGTGCGGACCCGGGCCCAAAGGCCCGTTGCGCCGCAAATCCCTGCACTACGACTGGCATTGGTTCTGGGACTATGGCGACGGCGATAACGGCAACTCCGGCGTACATCTCGTGGATGTGGCGCGCTGGGTAGGCGGACACAATGACCTGCCGCCGCGGGTAGTGAGCGTGGGGCAGCGCTACGCCTGGAACGACGACGGCGAAACGCCGAACTCGATTTTCAGCTGCCTCGAGTATCCCGAGATTCCGATCGTGCTGGAGACCCGCAACCTGCCGATCAAGACCGGCGTGAAGGCCGATTCGCAGTTCCTCGGCTCGCGCGTCACATGCATCATCTTCTGCGAGAACGGCTACTGCAACGGCTCCAAGGCGTACGACAAACAGGGTAAGGTGGTCAAGTCCTTCCCCATCGATGGCGGCGGCGGGCATTTCGGGAATTTCGTCAAGGCTGTGCGTAGTCGAAAACGCACGGATCTCAACGCCGAGTGCGTTGAGGGACATCTCTCCACGGCCCTCGTTCACCTGGGCAACGCGTCCTACCGCCTGGGCGCCAAGGCCACTCCCGAGGTCATTGCGGACCGGGTGAAGGGTTTCACGGGCGGGAGCGATGCGTGGACACGCTTCTGCGAGCATCTGGTCGCTAACAACATCCAAGTGGCAACGGATCACGCAGTCCTGGGTCCCGTCCTGGAGTGGGACAATGGCCGGCAGCAGTACAGCGGGCCCACGCCTGAGCTGGCCGCGGGTGCGAACGCCTTCCTGACCCGGACTTACCGCAAGCCGTTCGAAGTGCCCGAGATCGTGTAGCCGGCATGAGTGTTTGCCATCAGGCGGCCTCGCCGTCCGGACGAAAAGACGTGCGTCGCGGCGAGTTGCTGGCGCCAGCGGGCGAGGTCGACGCAGCGTATGCGGCCTTCACCTATGGCGCGGACGCCGTGTATGCTGGGATGCGCCGTTTCTCCGCGCGCGCCGAGGCTGTCAATCTCGACACCGGCGAACTCGGCGAAGTGCTGGCCTACGCCCACGCACTCACCCCCCCGCGCCGCGTTTTCGTCACCGTGAACACGCTGATCGCGGACGCCGAGTTGCCCGATGCGCTGCGTGTGCTCGGGACGTTGACCTTGCTCGGCGTGGACGCGGTCATCGTGCAAGACCTCGGCTTGGCCAGGCTGGCGCGGAGGCACTTCCCGGAGCTCACCCTGCACGCCAGTACGCAGATGGCCATCCACAACCTGGAGGGCGCCCTTGCGCTGCGGGAACTGGGCTTTCGCCGGGTCACGCTGGCGCGCGAGCTGACGCTGGACGAAGTCCGGGCCATCGTCGATGGAGTGGGTGACGCCCTGGAAGTGGAAGTCTTCGTGCACGGCGCCCTCTGCTATGCGTACAGCGGCCTCTGCCTCTACTCCGCGCTGACCCGCGGCCGCAGCGGCAACCGTGGGGCCTGCGCCTACCCCTGCCGCGAGCGTTTCCGCGCGGCGCGCGACGGCGGCGGGGGGGGCGGCAAGCCGCTGGAGGGGTTCGCGTTCTCCATGAAGGACTTGGCGCAACCCGACTTGCTGACCGCGTACCGGGACGCAGGCGTGACGAGTTTCAAGATTGAAGGCCGCAAGAAGAGCCCGCTCTACGTGGCGTGCGCCACGTCACTTTACCGCGGCGTGCTCGATGGGACGCTCAGCCCGCAGGAGCGCGCGGCGCGCGAACAGGATATCCAGACCGTTTTCAGCCGGCCGCTGACCGAACTCTACGCCCGCTCCGCCCGGCAGCGGCAAGTCACGGACGCGGCCACGGTCGGCCACCGGGGCGCGCGCATCGGCAGCGTGGCGCTCGCCGTGGGAGCGGGACAGGGACCGGCTTGGCTGGAGTTCGTCACCGAGCGGCGGCTCGAGCGGTTCGACGGGCTGCAGGTCGATCTCCCGGACACGGATCGTCCTTATGGTTTCGGGGTCGAGACCCTGCACGTGCCCGCAGGGGGGCGGGGGCGCGGGCGTCCGGTGTTCGAGGCTCCGGTGGGCACGCGCGTGGCGGTGTTGCTGCCGCCTGGGAATCCGGCGCTGCCGGCTGGAGCGCCGGTCTACTGCGGATCCTCGCAGGCGGTCAAGCAGCGGTACCGCTTCGACCGCCCGCGCGCGGGCGCGTGTCGGGTGTGCTGGCCGGTGGATGTGCGGGTGCGCGTCGAAGCGACGGCCGTGTACGCCGACGGCAGCGTGCGCCACGGGCCCTTCGGCAGAGCCCCGCTGACCGCCTCGGTCGAGATAGGCGGGCAGTTCGAGCCCAGCCGGCGGCCCGAAGGCGGAGAGGGCGCCGTGCGCAAGGCGTTCGACCGGTTGGGCGAGTCCGCGTTCAGCCTCGGCAATCTGGTGCTGGCAAACCCGGAGGGTCGCTTCGTCCCACCTTCGCTGCTCAACGGACTGCGGCGGGAGCTTGCGGCGCAACTGCAGGCGGTGCTCGATGCCCAACTGGCGGCACGTGTTGAGGAGGCGACGGCGGACGCCCGTTCGTCAGCCGCACCGGCTCCGCGGATTGACACGCAGGTCGTGACACGGGGGCCGGATGCTTCGCCAGGCGGCCTGGCCGACTGGACCCTGCACGTCGCTCGCGCGCAGGACCTCGATGCACTGGAGGGCGAAGACTGGCAGGACGTCGCGGAAGTGATTGTCAGCGTTGAGGGTGTGCCTGCTGACGCCGTCGCCGAAACCCTGGAGCCGTTGGCGGCCCGGATCGGACGCGAGCGGATCCGGCTGGCCCTCCCGCTGATCACGCGGGGCTGGGAACGCGACGGGCTGGCGGCGCGCGTACGCGCGGCGGCAGCAGCCGGATGGCGGCGGTGGGAGGCCGCCAACCTCAGCGCCTGGTCGTTCCTGCGCGCGGGCGGGGTGGGGCAGGGGACCGCGTGCGACCTCACAACGGACTGGAGCGTTTACGTGACCAACGTGGCGGCTGCCAGACACGTCATGGACCAGGGCGCTAGCCGTTTCGTCGTGGCGCCTGAGCCCTGGGTGTCGGCGGACGCGCTGCTGCGGGCCTTTCCGGAACAGGCGGTCATGCTGGTTTTCGGTGATCTCCCGCTGTTCGTCTCGGAGACATGCGTGCGGTCCAGTCTGCAGGGCGGCTGCGACGGGTCGGGGGGCTGCGCGGGCGGCGACTTGGAACTGCAGTCCGGCGGCGGCGACCGCCTGGTGGTGGTGAATCAGGGCTGCCGATCCATCACGCTGCGCAAGCAGCCGTTCGACTTCACGCACCGCGCCCGGGAGTGGCAATTGGCTGGCGCGCGGCACTGGCGCGTGGACCTTGCCTGGCGTCCCTGCACCCCCGGCGAGGTGGCTGAAGCGTGGCGCAGCGCCCGGCGGCGCGTCACTTCGGCATGAGATCGAGCACGGCAACGGCCTCAGGGCCGAGGCTGAGAGTCGCCGTGCGATTCGTCCACGCCTGCGAGGCGCCCGCGAGCAACTCGCGAACGGCTGCGGCCGGAGGTTCCTCGTCAAGCGTCACCGTGACGCGGCAGGCGTCGGCGCCGTCGTTGAACAGCGTCATGTAGCGGGTGCCGAACCGTTCGACGCCGACGTCCGGAAGGTTCGTGCGGGCGCGCGTGACGGGTTGCCAGCCGGCCTCGGCGACACGCCGGCAGAGCGGCACGTAACGGCGGAAGAGCCCGCGATCACGCTCGTACAGTTCGGGACGCGTGAAGTAGTGGCCGGTCGAGGCGTCGGCGCTGAAGAACCCGGGTAACATGCCGTAGGCCAGGCAGCGCTGCATGTACCGTTCCGTCAATGCCAGGGGGAAGCGCTTGAAGTCGGTGTTCATGAGCAAGCAGTACGGTTTGCCGGCACACAGCGCGCGGCGGTAGAAGAGGTCCTCGCGGGACATCGGCCGCCAGCGTCCGCCGGGATTCCAGTCGGTTTCGGTACCCATGACATCGAGCAGCGGCGCCAGCCAGCAGAGGCGGTACGGTGTGGCGTTGGCCATCATGTAGCGCCCCTCCGCATGCATGTCGGTGGCGATGGCGCGCGCATACTCCCAGGCCATGAGCCCGCGGTAGACGGCCGGGCGGTGGCTGTCCGGTGAGAAAGTGAGCGGCGCCTCCGCTGCGGCGAAGTGCTCACGCCGGAAGTCGAGGACAGCGGTGACATAGCCCTCGCTGGAGTCCACGTACTCGCCGTCGAGCTCGGCCTTGCGTGCCGCCCCGTACAGCTGCGCCCGGAGGGCCGGGTTCCACTTGTTCCGGAAATCCGTGTGCGCACCAGCGACGCCGGGGGCCGAGTTCATGCTCCAGACGGCGCCGTTGCACCACGGCGTGTCCAGGATGCGCGCGGGCGGCGATCCCGCCTCGTCGTGAAAGACGCTGGTGAGGAAGGCCTGTGCGGCAGCGTTGGCGGGATCGGGCGCGAGGCGCCGGGCCTCGGCCCGCGCGGCATCCAGCGTGCGCGGGGCGGAGCGCGGCAGCGCCATCCACCAGGTGAGGGGCTCGGTGTAGCGGAAAGTCAGCACGTCGTGCGCGTCATCCCAGGCGGTCTCGTCATTACCCTCCTTGAAGCGGAAACCGAAGTCCTGCCAGTCCGGGAGGGCGCTGATCTTCGCGAACGGCATCCAGACGCCCTGCCGGGCGATGCGGGTGCGGAAGTGCCCGGGGAACAGGCCGTAGTAAGCCGCCAGCGCGGCACGGAAGCCCCAGGCGGAAGGGAAGGCGAACGTGCAGCCGCCGACGCGTGCGACGGGCTTCTCGGGGGTGAGGCCGATGTCCCACGCCACGTACAGCTCGCGCGTGTCCGCACTGTACCCCGTGCGGAAGTGCGCAGGCGCGTCCATGTCGACGCCGATGGCGCGTCCGGTCCGCGCGGCAGCCACGGCCGCGAAGGGGTAAAGCGAAAGGCGGCCCATCCCGGCCTGCGAAGGGGCTGCTGTTGTGCAATCGCCTGCGCGTGGGGCCGGGGAATGGCCGGCGCCGGTGCCCGGAGCGAGCCACATCGCCTCGCTTTCGCTCACGGGCAGCGTGCAGATCAGCGTCACCGC
>CAYOBW010000017.1:0-24383 GCA_964402115.1 uncultured Victivallales bacterium | reverse complement strand
CCGCCGTTGTCGCAGAAGAACTCGTTCGTGCCGATGCGGCAGCCGGCCTCGTAGGGACGCCACGCTTCGGCGCGCAGCAGGTTCGGGCCGGCAGCCCTGTGGTCGAGCACCCGCTTGGCAACGGCGCCGTCCGCGGGCTCGCTGCCGTGCGCCGACAACAGGGGCAGGGCCATGGCGACCAGGTGGACGAGCCGCCTGCCGGGTGAAAGCGCTTGCATACCGGAAGTTAGCACGGCGCGACGGGAAGACAACAGGATTTCCAGGACCGTGGGTCGCCGCTGCGGTTGCCTCACCGTCCGGCTTTTGCTTCGCCAGCCGTGTGAACTCTGTTACGATACACATATGGAACCGCCTCGCACACGTCGCTGGACGCGCTTGAGCCTGTGGACGCTCACCGGCGTCGCGGCGTTTTGCGCGCTGGCACCGGGCTGGCTTTGGGGATCCACGGTAGACCTCACGCGCGAGGCCGTGGTAAGTCAATCGTCCGATTTCGATGCGGCCCATCCGGCAGCGAACGCGATCGACGGCAGCAGCACGACGCTGTCGTTCACGCAAAGCGTGCCGGACAGTTACTGGCAGGCCCGTTTCCGGCGGCGTTTCCCGCTCACGCGCATCGAGCTGGTGAACCAGGGTGGCCGTACCGATCACAAGCAAATGGACGGACTCGTGCTCCGGGTCTTCGACATCGCCGACCAGACCGTCTTCAGTGCGACAGTCACCAACCCTGGCCCGGCCGCGACGTGGGCCGTGAACCTGCCTCCGGGCCTGCGGTGCCGTTCCGTGCGCGTGGGGCTGGAGAACGGCCAGAAGAACGGCGGAGGCACATACACGGTCGCGCTGGCCGAAATGCGCATCTACGGCGACCCGACCATACCGTACCTGCCGATCGACCAGCAGGTGACCGCGCGGCAGTCCAGCGACTACTCCGCCGCGTACCTGGCCTCCAACGCGCTGGACGGCAACGCGGCCACGTTCACGCACACGGCCGATCTGCCGAACAGCTACTGGTTCGCGACCTTCCCGACGGCACGCGCCCTGACCCGCATTGAACTGGTGAACCGCGCCGACGCCGCGCCCGAGCGCATGGCGGGACTGACCCTGCGCATCCTCGATGCCGCATCGAACGCCGTGGCCAGTACGACCGTGTCCAATCCCGGCGCCGGCGGCATCTGGGTCTACACGCCGCCCGCGGGGACGGTCGGGCGCTTCGTGCGAGTCGGGCTGGAGGGCGGGGCGCAGAATGGCGACGGCAACTACTACGTTTCGCTGGCCGAGGCGCGCTTCTATGGCCCGGACACGGGAGGCACGAACTACGCGCTGGGCGGCGAAGCGTTCATGGTCCGGCTGCTCGACAGTCTCGCCCCGCCGGGCAACGGCAACGACGGGCAGCTGGGGACGGAAGTGCGGACGACGACAGCCACGGTGGATGGCTACTGGGAGGTTGACCTCAAGACGACGCGGGCGATCTATGGCGTGCGCACGGCGGTACCGTCGGGCTTCGAGAACCGCATGACGAACACGACGGTCCGGCTCTTCGACACCAATCACGAATCCGTCTGTGCGCAGCGGCTGGGGCCGGCGGGCTCGTCCTTCGATACCGACGTGAGCGGCCCCGTCTGCGCCCGCTACGTGCGCGTGGGACTCGAGAACAAGGCGCGCACGGCGGCGGACGGCGGAACGGAGTGGTACATCGGCTTGCGGGAGGTGCAGGTGTTCGGGCGGCCCACGACGGAGGTGGGCATCCTTGACTTCCGCGCGAGCACGAACCGCATCGCGCGCGGTGAGTCGGTCACCCTCACATGGCAGGTCGAAGACGTGGCCGGCCTCTGGCTCTACCCGGGGCCGGGCCCCGTCGGACGCTACACGGCCGCAGGAGGCGCCGGCGCGCTGACGCTGACGCCCACGCAGACCGTGGCGTGCCTGCTTGTCGCCTCGAACGCGTGCGGGCTGACGCATCGCGCGGTGACGGTCGTGGTGGCTGACGTGCCACCCCGCTTGCAGCTGAGCGAGGCGGTCGCCGTGAACCGCCTGTCGCTGCGGGACGGACACAACGAGTCGCCCGACTGGATCGAGCTGTACAACCCGGGCGCAGAGGCGGTGAATCTGCTCGGCTACGGGCTGAGCGACGATCCGGCCCGGCCCCTGCTGGCCCTCCTGCCGGCGGTGATCGTGCCCGCCCACGGCTACGCCGTCGTCTGCGCCTCCGGCCGCGATGCCGAGGTGGACGAGCGGGGCTTTGCGCACGTCAGCTTCCGGTTGTCAAGCGAGGGCGAGACGCTGGTGCTGACGGCGCCGGACGGCGTGACGACGCTCGACACGTTGCTTGTCGCCGGCGCGCAGGGCGAAGACCTGGCCTACGGCCGCACCCCGGCGGGGACCCCGACTTTCATCGAGCCCACGCCGGGCGGTCCGAACCTCGGTGCCACGTATGCCGGCTGGCTGCAGCCGTTGGCGTTCAGCCACGCGCGCGGCTACTACACCGCGCCGTTCACGCTCGTCATCAGCAACGCCAACGCGGGGGCCGCCGTCATGTACGGCTACGGCGGTGGCGCACCGGCCACGCCCTACGCCGGCGGGTTGAGCGTCAACGG
The DNA here is from genome assembly GCA_964402115.1 of uncultured Victivallales bacterium. Taxonomy (GTDB): domain Bacteria; phylum Verrucomicrobiota; class Kiritimatiellia; order UBA8416; family CAYOBW01; genus CAYOBW01. Next base: position 21,792 of record CAYOBW010000017.1, on the reverse strand, counting down.
CACGCGCACCGTGCGCGCGGCGGTCAGCCGGGCCGGCTACCGCGCTCCGCGCACGCAGACACAGACATACGTCTTCCTGAACGATGTCGTCACGTCGTCGGTGTTGAACCCGGCGATCACGCAGGACGCGCGCTACGCGCCGCGGCTGCGGCAGGGCCTGGCCAGCCTGCCGGCCATCTCCATCGCCGTGGCCTCGGACGTGGGCTACGCCGAGCAGGGCGGGTCCATGGAGGTGCTCTGGCCGGATGGCCGCTCAGGTGTCCAGGCCGATTGCGGCGTCATGCGTTTCGGGAGCTCCTACCAGTACTTCGCCAAGCTCTCCTTCAGGTTGTCTTTCCGCCGCGAGTACGGCACGCCGAAGCTCGAGGCGCCGCTGTTCGACGACTTCGCCCACGGCTTCCGGCCGGAGAGCAGCTTCGACGAGCTGGACCTGCGCTCGGGGCAGCAGGACATGAGCGCCCGGGGTTTCTACATGGCGGGGCCGTTCGTCGAGGACACCATGCTCGACATGGGCAGTCTGAATCCGCACGGCCGCTTCGTGCACGTCTACCTCAACGGCGTCTATCACGGTCAATACCAACTGCACGAGCGGCTGGTCGCGCACTTCCTGGCCGACTACCTCGGCGGCCCACCCGAGGCCTATGTCACGGTGCGGGGCAACGACAACTACAGTACGAACTTTGTACTGGGGACGCCTGACCCGCTCGGGCGCGCGTCCTGGGAAACGATGCGCGCGGCGCGCAGCCGGTACCGTGACGTGCGCACGCGGCTCGACGTGCCGAACCTGGCCGATTTCATGCTGACGTGGTTTTACGGCAACGCGGAGGGCGAGTACCGGTCCGCGGGCCCGTTCGAGCCCGGCTCGGGGTTCAAGTTCTGGCTGGCGGACGCCGACGGCTTCCTGCGCACGTCCGCGCTGAACCTGGACACGACCGGCAACCCGGGACCGGCGGGCATTTACGGCGCGCTGGCGGCCGAACGGGATCCCGACTTCAAGATGCTGGTGGCGGACCGGATCCAGCGCCACTGCTTCAACGGGGGCGCGCTGACGCCGGAGCGGCTGACCGCCCGGCTGAATGCGAGGATGAACGAGGTGCGCGACTCCCTCATCGCGGAGTGCGCGCGCTGGGGCTACCGGACGCCGGAGAACTGGGAGGCGGCCGCGCAGACGATCCGCGACAGCCTGTTTCCCGTGCGAACCGCGCAGCTCGTCGCGCTGCTCCGCGGCCGGGGTTTGTTCCCGACGCTGGCCGCCCCCACGCTCAACCAGCACGGCGGCCTTGTCACGGCGGGCTTCAAACCGGTGCTGACGGCGCCCGCCGGCACGCTCTATTTCACGACGGATGGCAGCGATCCGCGCCTGCCCGGCGGCGCCGTGGCGCCCGGCGCGCGCGTGTGGAGCGCGGGGATCGTCACGGTCAACGCAGACCTCGTGCTGTTGGCCCGCGCCCGAAAGACGGATGGCTCCTGGTCGGCGCTGATCGAGGCGTCGTTCCTGCTGGCCGGGCGCAGGCCGGCTGCCGTGGACAACCTGCTCGTCACGGAGCTCCACTACAATCCCGCCGGGTCCGACGAGACGGCGTTCATCGAGTTCTACAACCCCGGCACCAACCTCGTGGATCTCACCGGCGTGCGCCTCAGCGATGGTGTTACGTTCGCTTTCCCGGCTGGATTCGGGCTGGAACCGGGTCGGCTCGCGCTGGTCGTGGAGGATCCCGCGGCCTTTGCCGCGCGTTACCGGGACCCGGCCTCGCCCTGGTACGCGGCGGACCTGCGCGTCGCGGGCGCCTGGAGCGGCAGCCTGGCGAAAGGAGGGGAACGGGTGGCGGTCGTGGCCTCCAACGGCAGCGACATTGCCGCCTTCGCGTATGCGGCGGGCGGCGATTGGCCGGAGCGCGCGGATGGTTGCGGCAGTTCGCTTGAGCTGCGGACCCCGGCGGCCGCACCCGCGCAGCAACCTGACCGCAACGCGTGGCTTGCGGATGGACGCCGGTGGCGGTCAAGCCCGGCCTACCACGGGTCGCCGGGCCGGCTTGACCCATACACGAACGCCATCGTCATCAGCGAAGTGCTCGCACACACGGACGCGACGATAGATTGGGTGGAGCTGCACAACCGGGGGACAGCGCCTGTGGACATCACGGGCTGGCGCCTGTCCGACCGGTATGACCTGCCGCTGCGGTTCACGCTGCCGTCGCGTACGGTCGTCTCCTCCGGCGGGCGGATCACGCTCGACGCGCGCGAGCTCGGTTTCGGCTTCAGCGAGCTGGGCTCCGCAATTCTGCTGACGGAGACGACGGGCACGAACATCGTGCGCTTCGTGGATACGGCTGACTTCCCCGCCACGGCGCGCGAGGAGACGCTGGGGCGCTTCACGCGCTCCGATGGGGAGGACGATTTCACCGAGCTGAGGGCGGGGACGCCGGGCGGCACGAACGCCTTGCCGCGGATCGGGCCGGTGGTGATCGCCGAGATCCTGTATCGCCCGGCCACCGGGCAGGCGGAGTTCGTCGAACTCGTGAACGTGAGCGCTTCCCCGGTGTCGCTCTACGATCCGCTGCGCCCGACCAACACCTGGTCGCTGGGCGGCGCCGTGGACTACGCGTTTCCCACGGGTCTGAGCGTGCCGGCGGGCGGAGTCGTGGTCGTGTGCGCCACCAATCCCGCCGCCTTCCGGCTGCAGGCCGGCGTACCCGCTGAAGTGCCCGTGCTGGGGCCGTGGAAGGGCGCGTTGGACGCGGCGGGCGAGACGCTGAAGCTCTACCGGCCGGGTGACCCTGAGCCGGACGGCACGGTGCCGCGCTATCGGGCTGACCGCGTCTCGTACAGGCCGCTGGCCCCCTGGCCCGTCGCGGCCGCGGCGGGCGGCGTCAGCCTCGAACGCGTGCCGCCGGGCGCATACGGCAACGACCCGGCTTACTGGCGCGCCGCGGCGGGCGGCGGCACGCCGGGACGCCTGCCTGGGAACCCGCCGCCGGCTGTGCACGTGACCGGCCTGACCGTCTGCGATGAGGAGCAGCCCATCGAGCTGACGCTCCAGGGCGTGGACGGGGATGCGCCGTGGCAACAGGCCACGGTGGAAGCACTGAGCCTGCCGGCCGGCTGCAGCTTCGATCCGGTGAACGGACGGGCGACCTGGACGCCGGGTGAGGCTGACGGACCGGCCGAGCACGTGCTCCGGTTCCTGGTGCGGGACAACGGGGTGCCGCCCGGCTGCGTGACGCAGGCGGTGGTCGTGAGCGTGCGCGAGGTCAACCGTCCACCGCGCCTGGCGCCGGCGGCGGGCTGGCGTTACCCTGCGGGACTGCCGCTCGCCACGCAGGTTGCAGCCGGCGATCCCGATCTCCCCACCCAGCGCCTGACCTTCGCGGCGGCGGGATTACCGGACGGTGTAGAGCTCGACGGAACCTCGGGACGGTTCAGCGGGGCAGCCACGGCGCCGGGCGTCTGGACGGTGCAAGTCAGCGTCGCCGATGACCAATCCCCGGCGCTGACGGACAGCAACCGCCTGACGCTGGTGTTCTCGGAAGCGTTTGCGGCTGCGCTCGGCGGGGCAGGCGCCGACGGCATCCGGGTGACTGTGCCCACGCTGACGGGCGAGACGTATGTCGTCGAGTCGGCCGACAACTTGCTGGATCCCAGCTGGCGGCGGGTCGAGGGTGTGGAACGAATCCTGTCGAACCGCTGGATGGTGATCGACGCGGCGGCACGCACCAACGCGGGCCCCCGCTTCTACCGCGTGCGCTGGCTGCGTGTGGAGTAGGGGACGCGGACGCTCAAACGCTGAAGAGGAAGTGGCAGATGTCGCCGTCTTCGATGACGTAGTCCTTGCCCTTCGCCTGCACCTTGCCCGCCTCGCGCGCGGCCTTCTCGGAACCCGCTGCCACGAAGTCGTCGAACTTCATGCACTCGGCGCGAATGAAGCCGCGCTCGATGTCGCTGTGAATCTTGCCGGCCGCCACCGGCGCCACGGAGCCGCAGCGGATCGTCCAGGCCCGGACTTCGTCCTTGCCGATGGTGTAGAACGACATCAGGCCCAGCGCGGCGTAGGCTGCCGCATTGACCCGGTCCAAGCCGGACTCCTTGAGCCCCAGCGATTCGAGGTAGGACTGGCGCTCCGCGGGGTCGGTCAGCGCCATGATCTCCTCCTCGATCCGGCACGAGACGGCCACGCTGCCCGCGGGTGAAGGGCTGCCGATGTCGTCTTCCGAGACGTTGTAGACGGGCATGACGGGGATGAGGGTGATCAGGTCAAGGCTGCGGATCGAGGCCAGTTCGTGCGGCTCGATCGCGACGTCAGCCAGGCGGCGGCTCTCTTCCAGCGCCTGCATGCACTTCCGGAGCGTGTGCTCCTCGAGGTCCTGGGCCGCGCTGCGCACGTTGCGTTTCTCCTTCGCGATACGCGCCAGGCGCTTGTCCACGATCTCCATGTCGGCGAGCAGGAGCTCGGTCTTGAGATTGTCCACGTCGCGTCCGGCGTCGACCGAGCCCGCGGGGTGGTAAACGGCGTCGGAGGCGAAGGACCGCACGACGAGGCAGATCAGGTCGCAGCGCCGGCCGGCATCGAGCCACTCGCGGGTGGTCGTTCCCGTGGCGACGTCGGGACAGAGCATGAAGTGATTCTCGGCGTAGGTCTTCTTCTGGGGCTTGCAGATGCCGTTCAGCGTGTCCACCCGCGCGTCACGGATGGGGGCCACGCCCTCGAGCGTTTCGCCCGGCTTGCGGCTCTCAGGCACGCGGCGGCCCGTGAGCAGGGTGAACAGGCTCTTCTTGCCGGCTTGCGGCAAACCGATCAGGGCGATTTTCATGGTGTGTTCCTCACTGCTGGTTGCTGGGGGCGCGCGCTCAAGACTCCGGCAACAGCTGTGCCAGCACATCGCGCACCCGCGGCGAGAGGCCCGCGGCGCGCGCGCGATACTTCGCGGCGGCTTCGGCGCCTCCATTCTCGAAACAGAAAACGGCAGCCTGCATGCAACGCTCCGCCCGCTGTCCGGGGGCGACCTCGGCGTCCTCGCTGTACCGCTTCACGAACTGCAACATCTGGCGGGTTCCGACCTGGGCCCAGGGCACGCGCTTGCCAGGCAGTTTGACGCCCTCGGCATCGGCCCCGAGCACGTCGACCGCCGAGCCGTCCTGCGTCCAGCCCCACCTGAACACGTCGGCGCCCAGCATCTCCGTCAGTCCCTTGCGCAAAGCCACGAGCTGCTCGGCCCTGCCGGCGGCGGCCTTCACCAGCATCCGCGCCTGCTCGTTCCGGTAACCGGCCACGGCCTGGTTGAGTTGTTTCGCGGCGGTTGCGTAGTCATTCAGCTTGATGAGCGGCTTGGCGGCGTCAACGGCCGTCTTCGCCCGTTCCACTTCGCCATCGGACGGGGGGGGCGCGGGAGGCGTCGGCTGTTCGGGGGCCGGCTTGGGGGCCTCGGGCGTCGGCGCAGGTTTGGGAACCTCGGGCGTCGGCGCCGGAGCGGGTGTGGGAACCGGAGCTGGCTTGGGCGTGGGAGCCGGGGCGGGAACGGGAGCGTCTTTCACAACCTTGGCTTTAATCCCGGCGACCTCCGGCATAAGCGCCTGCAGCGCTTGCAGGTTCGCGGCCAACTCTCCCTGCAGGCGGCGGCCACCGCTTGCGGCGTCCGCGATGTCGCGCAACACGATGGCGGCCTGCGCGTCGGTCACGCCGGGCGCGGCCAGTCGCGTGCGCATGTCAGGCACACGCTTGGCCACGTAGCCCAGAATCTGGCGGCGGTTCTTCATGTCCTTCTGCAGCTCGCGCACTTTGGCGGCGTGTCCGCGGATGGCCTGGTAGCCGGAATCCGGCGGTGGCGGCGTCCGAATCGCCGCCGACATGATGAGCGCGATGTCTTCGTCAATCCGCGCGCTCGTCTTCTCCACCTCGGCGGCCTGCTGCTCGACGGCATCCAGCGTCTGCTGCAGCTCCAACAGCGCCTTCTCGGCGGCCGGCTTGACGTCGCGGACGGGAACGGTTATGCGGGCCGAGCCGCGGTTGCGCAGGGACACGACGACGAGCACGGTCGCCGCCACGGCGATAACGACCCCGCCGATAACGGTCGCCACAATCAAACCGGTCTTGCGCCGTTTCTGATCCAGCACCAGCTCCCGCGTCTTCTCCAGGGGGTTGTAGCTGGCCAGCGCGGAGTCCGCCGGCTTGGGGATCACGATGCGGGAGCTGGTTTCGCCGGTTTCCAAGTCTCCGGACTCCGCGGCTCCCTTCACGATCCGGCGCTTTGCGCGCAAGCGGCGCGCGGCGGGGTTCGAGGTGGGCGGGGGCAGCGTTTCGATCGCCTTGCGGATGTCGCCGAGCAGCGAAGCGTAAGTGGGGTAGCGCATCGCGGGCGACAACTGCAACATGCGCATGACGACGCCGGCTACCTGGTCGTTCAGGTCGGGACGCGCGCCCTGCAGCGGCTTGGGCGGACCCTGCAGGCGGGCTTTCACGACATCCACCGGGGTCTGCCCCTCGAAGGGCGGCACACCGGCGAGCGCGTGGTAGAGCGTGGCGCCAAGGCTGTAGATGTCCGAGCGCGCGTCCACCTTCTGCCGGCGGACCTTCTCGGGTGAAATGTAATAGGGTGTGCCCCAGATGCCTTCGGGGCCCGCCTGATTGGAGAAAGACGCGAGGCCGAAGTCCACGAGCTTGGCATGGCCTTTGTCGTCGAAGAGGATGTTCTCGGGCTTGATGTCGCCGTGCAGCATGCCCTGCTCGTTGGCGGCGGCCAGCCCCTCCGCCATCTCGAGGCCGATCTGCATGACAAAGCCAGCCTCGAGAGGATCGCCACGTTCGATCATCTGGTCGAGCCGCTGCCCCGTCAGCAGTTCCATGACGATGTACGGCTGGCCTTGCTCCTGGCCAAACGAGTAGATCTGGACGATGCTCGGGTGGTTGAGTCGCGCCGCGGCCTGCGCTTCGCGCTTGAACGATTCGACAAAGGCCGGGTCGTCGCCCAGGGACTTCAACATCACCTTGATGGCAACCTTGCGCCCGAGGCTCTGGTCGAGTCCATGATAGACACCGCCCATGCCGCCTGCGCCGATGAGTCCCAGCAGGAGGTAGTTCCCCAGTCGGGCGGGCACGTCCATCTGGGCGCCGCAGTGCGGGCATTGGATGGTCGTAAACGGCGCGAACTCAGCTACGCTGAGTTCGCGCTTGCAGCCCGGGCACCCCATGATCGGAACCCGCTCGAGCTGTACGTTAACCGTCCGTCCGCCTGGTTGCATCCAATTGTCCTTGAAGCCCGTCGTCGAAACGTGTTCATATGCATAGTGATTTCCGGCCGCGATGTCCAATCGAATTATCGATTGAAGGGGGCACATGGATCCGATTTTCCTGGAACTGGGCCCCGTAACCATACACTGGTACGGGGTTTTCATGGCTGCCGGGTTCCTGGCCGGTCTTTACACCTGGCAACGGCTGGGCCGGCGCGAGGGGCTGGGGTTCAACCTTTGCTCGGACCTGCTCTTCTGGGTGATCCTCGCCGGGATCCTGGGCGCACGCATCACCTATGTCGTCGCGGAGTGGGACTACTACGCGCGGGATCCCCTGGCCATTGTCATGCTAAACCGGGGTGGCCTGGTCTACTACGGCGGCATGGTGGCGGCGGTGGCTGCCGTCGGGATCTTCGCCCGGAGGCGCGGCTTGCCGCCCCTCCGCCTGTACGACCTGGCGGCCACGGCTGTCCCCCTGGCCCATGCCCTGGGGCGGGTCGGGTGTTTCCTGAACGGCTGCTGCTACGGGGCGCCGAGTGCGTGGGCCGTGGCCGTGCGCTACCCCTCGCGCGCGGGCTCCGACCACGAGTGCGCCGTCTGGCGCGACCAGGTGGAGGCGCATCTGCTGGCCCCCTCCGCCACCCACAGCCTCCCTGTGCATCCGGTTCAGCTCTATGAGGCTGCCTGCAACGTGCTGTTCTTCGTGCTCCTGGTCTGGCTCTACCGCCGGCGGCGCGGCAACGGCTCCGTGGCCGGCGCCTACCTGATCGGCTATGGCCTCATCCGCTTCGCCATGGAGTGCTTTCGGGGCGACCGCCTGCACCGGGTCGCCGGCTTCGGCCTTTCGTCGGCCCAGTGGGTGAGCGCGGGGCTGTTTGTCGGGGGGCTTGTACTTGTCGCCTGGGTCAGCCAGCGGGGTGGGGGACGTGAGACTGCACGTTGAGCCGGGGGAGGGCGGCGGACGCCTGGACGTCTGGCTGGCGAGCCGCGTGGCGGGGCTGTCGCGCTCCCGCCTGCAGGCGCTGATCCGCGAGGGCTCCGTGCGGGTCAATGGGGCCAGCGCGAAACCGAACAGCACCGTCGCCGTCGGCGCCGAGGTCTGCGTCGAAATCCCGCCGCCCGCGTCCGTGGACCTGCAGCCGCAGGACCTCCCGCTGACCGTGCTCTATGAAGATGCCGAGATCCTGGTCCTGAACAAGCCGGCCGGCCTCGTCGTGCACCCGGCCGCGGGCCATGCCGACGGCACGCTGGTCAATGCGCTCCTGTATCACTGCGCCGACCTCGCCGGTGTTGGCGGCGAGCGTCGACCGGGCATTGTGCACCGCCTGGACAAGGATACCAGCGGCGTGATGGTGGTCTGCAAGCACGACGCGGCGCTGGAAGCGCTGGGACGACAGTTCCGGGAGGGCGGGGTGGCGAAGGAGTACGTGGCGCTCGTGCAGGGGGTGCCGCTGCCCGCGACGGGTACGGTGCGCACGCTGATCGGGCGTTCGCCGCATGACCGCAAGAAGATGGCTGTCACCACGACCCATGGCCGGCCGGCGGTGACGCACTACCGCGTCGTCGAAACGCTGCCCGGGGGCGCGCTGCTGCGCGTGCGGATCGAAACCGGGCGCACGCACCAGATTCGCGTGCACCTGGCCCACCTCGGTTTCCCCGTGGCCGGCGACCGGCAGTACGGCACGCGCCGGCAAACGCGGACGGATGCCATTCAGGCGCCGCGACAGATGTTGCACGCGGCGCAACTCGCCTTCACGCATCCGCGCACGGGTAAGCCACTCTGCTTCGAGGCGCCCTTGCCCCCGGACATGGAAGAGCTGCTTTCGGTGCTGCGCGCTGGCAGGCCGTAGCGCGCTGAGCTACCCCCCAATGCGGGGGCCGATGGTGGCGAAGTGGTGGTTGATGAAGGCCGCCACGGCGCCGAGCTGCTTGTTGCCGTGCGTTCTGAGGATCCGGCACTGGGCGTAGGAGGGGCGTACGGACCGCTGCGCGACCTTGGCCGTGAGCATGGCGAACGCGTTGTCGGCCAGGTCGAACATCCGCCCGTAGATGAAGATCCCCTCCGGGTTGAAAAGGTTGATGACGACGCCAATGCCCGTGGCCAGGTATTCGATCGCGTGCGCGACGACCGCGTCAGCGTTCAACTGACCGGCGCCCACGGCTGTCAGCGCCTCGTCCATCGTGAGCGTGCGACCGCTTAGCTGCGCAAGTTCGCGCAGCACGGCCGTGTCGCTGGCGACGGTTTCCAGGCAGCCCCGATTGCCGCAGCCGCACGGGGCGCCGCCGATCGCCACGGTGATGTGGCCCAACTCGCCGCCGAAGCCCGAGTACCCGCCCACGAACTGTCCGCCGCTGACCACGCCCATGCCCAGCCCCGCGCTGACGTCGATCATCGCGAAATCCTGCATGTCGCGCGCGGCGCCAAAACGCTGTTCCGCCAGGCAGAAAGCCTGCTCCTCCTGGAGCATGACGGTTGTCAGCCCGGTGTGTTGAGCCAGGTCACGGGCGGGTGCGTGGCCATCGATGAAGTGCAGGTTGGGCGAGAAAACCACCTCGTCGGTGCGCACGCTGACAAGCCCCGGCATGCTCAGCCCGATCCCCAGGCAAGTGGCCTCCGAGCGCTTGCGCAGGATCTCCACGGCGCGTTCGATCTCGGCGAGCAGGTCGCGATAGGCGCCAGGCGTGGCGAAGGTCATCGCCCGATCGGGGTGCAGCACGCCATCAAGCCCCGCGGAAATGACCGCGCACTGCTTGACGTCCACGACCACGCCGAACACCTGGCACGAGACGGTGGAGAGTCGGAAGACCTTGCCCGGTCGGCCTGGCGCAGTGATGCGGACGTGCTCCAGTTCGATCAGGCCGGCCTGCTCCAACCAGTCGGTGAGCTTCGAAAGCGTCGGGGCGCTGATCCCGGTGACACGGCGCAGGTCGGCTCGCGAGCAGGGACCCAAACTCCGCATGGTCTCCAGCACCTCGCGCACGTTCATGCGCTGGAGGACGGCCGGCACGGCCTTCATTCGCGCCTGGCCGCTCTGGATCTGACGACGCTTCTCGTTCATGCCTGCCCGTAGTACGCGTGCTTGCCATGTTTACGGCTGAAGTGGCGCTCCAAGAGATAGTCGGGAATCGCCCCCTGCCGGCCCCGTAATGCCAAAGTATGTAAGCCCATATGTGCTACTTCTTCAAGCACAATCGCGTTCTCAAGGGCTTTTGCGGCGGTGGGTCCCCAGACGAAGGGCCCATGCCCTGCCACCAGCACGGCGGGCGTTTCGGACGGGCAAACGTCGCCCTGGTCGAACCGTTCGACAATCACGCACCCCGTGTTCAGTTCGTAGTCGCCGGCGACCTCGTCGGCGGTAAGGTGGCGCGTGACGGGCACGGATCCATTGAAGTAGTCGGCGTGCGTGGTGCCGAAGCAGGGCAATGGTCGCGCAGCCTGGGCCCACGCCGTGGCGCAGCGGGAGTGGGTGTGCACCAGGCCGCCGGCGCAGGAGAAATGGCGGTAGAGATGAAGGTGTGTAGGGGTGTCCGATGACGGGCGCAGGGAACCCTCGACAACGGCACCGCTTGCGATGTCGAGGACCACGATGTCGGCCGGCCGCAGCTTGGCATACGCCACGCCGCTGGGCTTGATGGCCATCACACCGGCGGCCCGGTCCACGCCGCTGACATTACCCCAGGTGAGCAGCGCCAGCCCCGCAGGCGCGATCTGGCAGTTCACGGTGCACACGGCTTCCCGCAGTGAGGCGTAACGCATCGTTTGTCTCTCCCGGTGAGATCAAGATTAGGACGAAGAGTGAGATTAAGATTAAGATTAGGACTAAGATTAAGATCAGGAAGAGGGTGGCGAGACGGAGGGAGTCGTTGTGCGCTTGGCCAGCCAGGCCAGGTTCTCGGCGAAGCGCTTCACCGTGGCCAGCGCCTCCTGGTCTTCGCTGACGGCGCCGGCCGGGCCGCCGACGCCGATGTTCCAGTACGTTGAGCCCGGGACGATCATGTCGTTGATGAGGAACCAGTAGACAAGCTGGGCGAAGGTGAAGTTCTGGCCGGCGCGCCGGGCCACGACCACGGCCCCGCCCAGTTTGCGCGAGAAGAACTGCCCGCTGCCGCGGGCGACGTAACCCGCGCGGTCGAGAAGGGCCATGAGTTCCGGCGCGGCCGAGCCAAAGTACACCGGAGAGCCGACCACAAGAATGTCCGCTTCCCGCATGGCCGCCAGCACGGGGTGGAAGTCGTCATCCTTCTGCACGCACGTGCCGTTCTGCTCCTTGCGGCACCAGCCGCACGCGGTGCAGCCCTTGATCGTTTTCCCGCCCAGACGGATCAGTTCGCCTGGAATGCCGTGGGCAGCCAGCGTGTCCAGGCAGAGTCGCAGGAGTAGTTCGGTGTTGCCCTTCTTGCGCGGACTTCCGCAGATGGCGACAGCATGCATGGGGCGGTCCTTTCCTGTGGACAGTTACATCTCACCTTACGACGCGTCCACCGGCACCGTTCCAGCAGACGGAAATGAGTTCAACAGCGCAAGGAAGTCGAGCCTCGATAGCCGCCGCAGCGCGACCGCCCGGTTGAGGCGCATGAGCTGCGGCAGTTCGCGCGCAAAGGCCGTGAGGTCACCGTCACGCACGAAGGAGCGACACGCAGCGGGGTCGGCCAACGACATCTCCCGGGCGATGCGCAGGAGCCGGCGCACCAGATGACGGGTCTGCACGCCCTGGTCGGCGCCGGGCTTCTCCAGCGCCGCCAGGATCGTTACCAGCGGTTGGTTGGGATCCGACGGCGGATCGGCGGTCAGCGTCGTGGCGCCGGCGAACCCTCCGAGGAGCGTACCCTCGAAGCAGTCGAAAACCGTGCAATGGGACTTGGCGCCAATCCGCAAACTGGGTCGCAGACCGCGGCCGAGCATCAGCTCGAACTGCGAGCGCTCCCGGACCGGCCGCAGAAGCACCACGTACTCCACATCCGGCAGATCCACGCCGGCGGCCAGGATCCCATCGCTCACAACCACGGCCGGCAGAGTCTCACTGCGGAAGGCATGCAGGGTGGCGCACGCCCCGGCAGAGAACTCGCTGGCACTCGCGACAAATTCCGGAGCGCCGCCAAAGGCGCTGCGGGCCGCGGCGAAGGCGACCTCGGGCCAACCCGGTGCGGTGGGCGTCAGCACGAGCGTCTTGGGGAAGCGCCCATTCAACCGGGCGAATGCGGTCGCGTAGCGGCGGACGGTTTCGAACACGACGCGCAGCACCGCCGGATCGGCGGCGGACGCTGCCGCCCCGGCGACGGCCAGCGGCACCTCGTCGGGCAGATCGCTCGCCAGCCAGTAGCCGGGCGGCTCCGGCTCCTCCGTTTCAAACACGCGCACGCCCGTGCGAATGGAAACGGCATCGTAGTCGAGCAGGATGCCGTCATCGAGCGCGTGCTCATAGTCGTAGCGCACCAGAAGGTCGCCGCAACTGGAGACCCCGGCCACCGGCGTCGAGGTGAACGCTACGGTGAAGGCATCGAAGCCGCTCACGGCGGCGCGCCAGGCCAGCGCCCGATCCGCCGGGCAGGGGTCCGGGCAGTCGTCCGCGATGATGAGGTCGAACGCGTTCAGCGGCAGTGCCGCGCCGGCGCGCGCGACCAGCTCACGCACTTCCGGCAGCGTCGCAAAGTAGACAAAAGCGCCAGCCCCAGGGGTGACGAACGGCAGCGCCTCGGGTGGCTGCGCGAGGGGCACAACCGCCGGCCACGGCGCGGCCGGGGTGGGGGACCCAGCGTAAACAGCCACGCCATCCAGCCAGCGTTCGCCGGCGAACCGCTCATTGTAAACGCCGAGCAACCGCACGGTCTCCGCGGCGATAAGCGGCGAACGCACGAGGAAGAGCACGCGCCGCGCGTAGCCAGCCACGACCAGCCTCTGCAGCGCCGCAATCCCGGTGAGCGTCTTGCCGGATCCCGGCGCCATGACCACGAGTCCGCTGCGCTTGCGGGCCAGGATCGCATCCTCGATGGCCTTCAGAGACGAAGCCTGGTGCGGATACAACCCGGAAGGCCAGACGGCGTTCGTACCCACGCGGCCGATCAGGTCAGCGTACGGTGTGCTGAGCTGCTCGCCCAACGCATCCGGTGAATGAAACCCAGCGACGAACCGCGCCAGACCCAGCGGGTCGCGCACATCGAGGAACTGTACCTGCGCCCCCCCCGACGCGTAGCAGAACGCCAAACTCCCAGGGTTGGTTTCCGACGGCGCCCGGCCACCCGGACAGCCAGCCGTTCGCCAGGCCTCCACAGCGGCCGGCGCATCCGTGTTCAGCGAGTCGACGATGGCAACCAGCGAGCCGCCAAGATACAGCAGGAACCCGCGCCACTTGTCCGCCTCGCAACGCACTGCGCAGGCAGCGCCGTCCGGCACAACCGCCGCTTCTTGCGCGTTCGCCATCAGAAGCCAACCCGCGGCCTCCAGCGTCTGCGCCACGCGCTCATCTGCACATGTCTCGTTCATGGTTTCGTTTCAGCACTCGACCGCCTCATGCACGCCACAACCGATTCCCAATAGTGCCAGAGTCTAGTGCCGCCGGGGCCGGAAACAAGCCGAAAGCCGGGGGCATCTGCTACGTCGCATAATATATCTTATGTCTACTCGTGCATACCCGCCGGCCCAATCTGTGGTATGATCCGGGCTTTTCCGGTGGCGATAGCCACGAAGATAACTCAGCGGACTTCGTACAGCAGCTTCTCGCGCTTGTCCGCGCGGTCGAGCTCGAGGATGAATCCGTTCGCACGATTCTGAACGAATTCCTTGATAAAGAACTCCGCGCGGTTGCGACTCGTCATCGGCACCTGATTCACGGCGCGCACCACGTCACCAGGCTTCAGGCCCACGGCGTTGAAGAACGCAGCCTCGCCCTTGACGTTGAGCCGGTAGCCGGTGATGCGCCCGGTGGTGGCATTGACCTCCGGTTCGAGCGAGTCGAAGACCTGCACCAGGCGCTCGGGCTCGTTCCGCAGCTGGTCGTAGTACGCAAGCAGATCGGCGCGCTGAAACACCCACCGATTCTCACCGACTTGCTCTCCGCCGAAGGCGCCCGCCGCGCCGCCTCCCGCCACGTTGTCCGTGCCGTTCGTTTTGCCGCCGGCTCCACCAGCCCCGGCCCGCGCGAAACTCAGCCACAGCTCTTCCTCCTGCCCCCCGGCACGCAGCACAACGCGGTCGAAAAGGACCCGGACCACGTGAACGCCATCGAGTTCGTCACCCTCCGTGACGATGGCTTGGGAGGGCTTGCGGGTGGCGTCGTCGAGAATCGCCTTCCGCACCTCGGCGCCCGATACCACATCCGCGTACAAGAAGGTTCCAGCGAGCCGGAAGCGCCGCGCCAACTTGCCGACGTTTGCCGGGGCGACGGCGTCTCGATCCTCGAACACGCTCCACAGCAGTCCCGTTGCGGGCGCGGGCGTCACGGGCCACGTGACCCCCCGCGCAGGCGTTTCGACCGCCGGCGCCAGCGCCGGCACGTCACGATAACGTAACACGACTAGAGCCCCCACCCCGGCCGCCACCGCGGGCGCAAGCCATGCCAGCCACTGCCAGCGGTGGAAAGGATGTCTGGTGGAGGACATAAGCCGGATTCTGTTTCCCGCCGGGCGGGATCGGTCATTTATCTCGTGCGATCAACCCGAAACTCATTTCCGCCGAAGCGGATCGAAGCGGGCCGCTTCTCGTTTCCTATTTGATCTTGCTCCGGATGGGGTTTGCCATGCAACGGCCCTTACGGGCACGCCCGGTGGTCTCTTACACCGCCTTTTCACCCTTACCTGCAAGCCGCCTGACGCGGCTCACCGGCGGTATGTTCTCTGTGGCACTTTCCGTCCCTCCCGTTTGCCAGGAGGCCTCCCCGCACTACGCAGGGACATCCCGCCCTATGGAGTCCGGACTTTCCTCCCGCCACGCGGAACGTCGAACGCCCCACGTGCCAGGCGACCGATCGCCCCCACCAGACATCGCGTCAAAGGTACCGCATTCGCGCGGGGGATGCAAGGACGCCCAACAGTCGCTTCGCCCAGGATGACCAGCGCGTTTTGCAGGGCCATTTTTCCGACCGCACACTAATGCAGCAGCCGGCCGCAGAACGTGCAGGTCACCATCCCGCGCTTCTTGGTGTCGTTGATAATGAACGGCGGGAGTTTCATGTGACAGCCGCCACAGACTTCGCCATCGATGGGAACGAGCGCACGATCGCGACGGGTGGCAATGGTCGTGTACACCTTCAGCCAGTCGGCCGGCACGCCCTTCACCGCTTCCGCGCGGGTCTCCCGCAGGGCCGTCAGGCGGGCGTTGATCTCGGTCATGCGCGCATCCAGGACATCCGTGTCGGCCCGCACCCCGTCGCTGGCCCGGTCCAACTCGCTCTTCTGGGCCCCGACGTCGGCCTTGGCCGCATCGATCTGTTCCATGACGACGAGTTCGCTATCCTCAAGCTCCTTGATCTGCTGCTTGATGGTGGCGATCTCGGAGTCCATCGCCTTGAACTCCTTGTTCGTCTTGAGCTGCAGCTGTTGCTGTCGCAGCTTCTGGATCTTCTCCTCGTGAGCCTGCTGCTCGAGTTCGATCCGCTTCAGTTCAGCCTGACGGTGCTTGACCGCCTCCTGTGACTGGTGAAGCGCCGCACTGTTCTGATCGAGCCGGGTCTGCTCCGCCTTCTTCCGCGCCGGGATGTCACGGAGCTGGCGCTCCAGGGCCTTGATCTCGACGTCCAGTACCTGAACCTTCTGCAATGCTTGCGATGCACTCACGCGCGCACTCCTTTTTTTCAATGTACAAGTGAGGCCCCACGGTACTCCATCGCCTTCGTCCGTGTCAATGCACCAGCGGACCGGGCAGCAGGCCGCCTTCGGCGTCGAGCACCTGCACGGAGGAGATCGTGCGGAACGCCGCGTGGTCGGCGAAGCTCCAGACAACCTGCTTCGCCGGCGTGATTTCCAGCAAGTGCGGCGCCTTGCCGAACTGGCCGTGGCCGAGCCAGTTGCTGATCAGCGTGTTGCCGTTTGGCAAGCGGTGAAACCCGGTCAGGAACCGGAGGGGGGCGCCCGGCAGGTCCTTGTTGCTCAGACACCAGACCACCTGGCCCGCGCGGTCCACCTCGGTCAGGCGCGCGTCCTGCGTCCGATCACCCGTCGCGAACAGCGTGTTCCCGTTCGGCAGCCGCACCGCGCTGTGAGGGCCGCCGGGCGCCGCCGCCTCCCACACCTGCTTGCCGTCGGCGTCGTACTCGCGCACCACCTGCGCACCGTAGTGCGTGACCAGGAAGTGGCCATCCGGCAGGCGCCGGGCGTTCCGCATGTACACGTGCCCGCCGTCCTGCCCCTCCGGCAGCAGGGCGACCTGCTTGACGATCTGGCCGTCGGGCGCGACCTCGAGCAGGCGGCCCCCGTTGCACTCGCCCACAAACGTGTTCCCGTTCGCGAGCCGCTGGCAGGCGTAGACCTCGCTCTTCGTATCGTACTTGAAGACGACTTCCCCCGCGCGCGTCACTTCGCGCACGCCGTGGCCCGTCGTGTGCAGCACATTGCCTCCGGGCAGCATCCAGAGGTCGTTGCAGCTCGCCCCGGGCTGCTGCCAGGCGACGGCCCCGTCCGGCTTGACGAGCGCCACCTTGCCCGCCGTGTAATCCGCGCACAGCAACCACTTGCCCGCGCAGAACGCATTCGTTTCGGCGCCGCTCGCGCCTGCCACGCCCACCGCCACCGCCAGCACCGTCAACAGCATCGTCCGCATCTTTCCCCCGCCTTTCTCAACCGTGGAACGGGCTGCAGCCCATTCGCCTTACCGTGGAACCTCCTCGACAATCAGCAGCCAGCCTTTCCCCGGAGCCACGGGGATCGCGGCCCCGGGCCGGAACTCCGCGGCAGGCTGGAACCCCTCGGCGGCCGGCGCGCGCAGCACGGCGCGTTCCGGCGCCATACCCAACGCGCGCCAATCGACCGCAAGCTGCACGTTGACCGGGCCCGGCGCCCAGCTGGCCAGGGCAATCAGCGTGCGGTGCAGCCGCACGAACGCCGTGGCCGGCACGTCGGCGTGCCCCGTCTGCACAGGGCAGTCCGGCGCCCAGTAGCCGAGCACCCGCGACTCGCCGATTCCGAACTCGTCCCAGATCCGCCAGACCGCGCGCGGCGACGGGCTCTGCGACAGCCGCGCCGTGATGCCGTAGACCGCACCCCGCCACGCGTTGCCGCCGCCCTGCAGCATCTCGCCCATGACGCCAAACGGCGCCCCCGACACCTGCACAAGCCACTCGTCGGGCCGCAGCTCCTCGTACGCGAAGCTCTCGCCGAACCACAGCCGGTCGACGTACGGCAGGAACTCGGCATACTGGTTGGCCGGCCCCACCGAGAACGCCGTGTTCGAATGCAGGTCGATCAGAGCCGCCGGCCGGGCGCCGTCCAGCACCCTCCGCACGCGCTTCAGGAGGCGCCGGTCGAAGGAGACGTCGTCAAGGTACAGGCCGTCCATGCCGGTGTTGCGCGCCAGCCAGCTCACGCCCTCCACATAGTAGTTGTAATAGCGCGACTCGCCGCTGGTGAGCAGCGCCGCGTCGTAGTCGCCGCCGGCGACCGGCGTGAACCACTGCGGGCGGTAGTCGCCCTCGAGATGCTCCCGCAGCCACGGAAACCCGCCGCCCCGGCCCCCCGCCAGCGCCTCGTGGCCCAGGCTGCGCAGGGCCCACAGCTCCGTCGTGTGGTTGCTCAGCTCGCGCAGCGTGTAGTAGAGCTTGCACGCCACGCCGCGCGCATGACAGCTGTCCACGAACCCCCGCAGCTTGTCCACCGTGAGAAACGGGTAGTTGATGTACGGGTTAAGCGTCGTGGCGTGGTGGAGATTGACGACGTTGACGCCGGCCGCCAGCGCGCTTTCGTCCAGGTTGTCGGCGTGCCAGTAGCGCGTCCGGAAATGCGTCGGCCAGTCGAGCGGTTTGACCGGCGTCGGCAGCAGGGCGAACGCCAGGGTCAGCTCCTCGCCGGCCGCCAGCGCGCGCGCCCCCGTGAACACGCGGGCTTCGACGACCTCCGGCGAGCGGGTCGCGATCGTGCAGCCGCCCCGCCCCCGGTTGAACCAGGCCGCCGGCGGATCGGGGTTGTACAGGTTCAGCAGCGGACCGTGATACGTGCCGCCCCGCAGCTCGACGTGCAGGCCGGCGGCGACATCGCCCACCCAGAAGCTGTCGTACGGTCCCTGCCAGCGCCAGGTGTGCGTGGGCGGCCGGCGCCCTCCCGCGCGTCCGATGCCCATCAGGTGCGTGGCAGCCGCGGCGCGCAGGGGCAGCGTCAGCGCGATGTTGGTGATGGCGACGGCGGCTTGCGCCTGCAAGCGCACGAGGTACGTCTGGTGACCGTCGAACTCCATCGTCCCGGCGCAGCGCCACGCCAGTCCCCCACCCTCCCCGCGCGACGTCCACGTCACCCGCCCCGCGCAACCGGTCACGCTTCCGACGGCATTGCTCGCGGGCGCTGCCAGCAGCGGTCCCGCCACACCGTCGACAGCCAGCGAGATCGGCCCGGCCAGGACGTCCACGCCGGCGCACGCGATGGCCGCGGGCAGCCCGTGGTCGCCCAGCGTCACCCGGCTTGAGAGGCTGCTTATGCAGCGATTGCTCACGGCCAGGGAGGTGTAGGGGCGCGTCACGCTGTCGTCCGCTCCCAGCGTGGAGTCGAGCCAGCGCAGCCGGCCGTGCCGCCACGGCTCGCTGTCGCCGCGGTCGTCCAGCCGCTCGCTGCGCACGGTCAGCGTCACTGCCACCGCCGTCGGGGCGGCGCCCGCCGGCTGCACGGTCACCGTCCCCGTGTACGCGCCGGGCGCGGTCTCCGGCCCCACGTCCACGCCGATCCACAGCGCCTGCACCCGGCCGTGCGGAATCGCGACCGTGCGCGTGAACGGCCGTCCGTCGGTATCCGTGCCGCTGGTGTTGAAGCAGCGGACAGCCGCGGCCGGCAGCACGCCCGCCGGCCCGCGCAGCTCGCTGCCGGTCACCGTCACCTCGCGCAAGCGCTCTTTCATCGCCCAGACCCCAAGCTGAAAAGCGTAGTACTCGTTGCGGTAGGCCGTGCCCGCGAAGGTGGTCACGGGGCCCGAGACCACCCACCGCAGCGGGATATCTTCCGTCATGCGAATCGGGAACTGCCGGTCCTCGGCGAACACCAGGTAGCTCCGTTCGGGCTGGCGCGCGTACAAGGCGGCCACCTCATCGCCCGTGGCTCGCACCTCCATCGGGTCGCGGCTGTCGAACGGCGTCCGCGCTTCGAAGCGCTCCACGACCGCGCGCGGCGCCTGCTCCCAGGCCCCGGCCCACCGTGCGGCCCAACCCGGGTCGGCCGTCGCCGCGGGCGCGGTGTAGTCGTAAGGGAAGTTCCCCCACTGCTCGGATGGCCGGTACGGCAGGTAATAGACATGGTAGACGCCAGGCACGGTCGCGGGCCGCACCAGCAGCCGACCGCGGTCGCGCGTGAGGTCCACGGGGAGCACATCCCGCAGCGTCTGGCCGGTCGCTGCGTCCACCACGATCAACCCCTTCGCGCGGGGATCGTTGTCCCGCCGCCGCCAGGGCAGTTCAATGCCCACGGCCTCGGCACGCGTCGCAATCCGGACAACGGCCCGGTGGTTCCCCTGCCCCTGCAGCGGCCAGGGGACGGGAGCGACGGTGAAAGGCGCCTCGGCCCGAACGCCTCCCAGCGCCGCCAGGACGCCGCCGACCGCGGTGAGGAGCGGGCGGAGACAACTCACGGGCGCCCCCGCATGAAGAAGGTGTCGCCCAGCTTGGCGCGCAGCGTGGGAACCGCCTCCGCCACGCGACGCACAATACGCCCCTGCACAGCCGGATCTGCGGTCAGAACCCGGGCCGTATTCGGCGCCTGCTTCAGCAGGCACGGCAGACATTCAAAGGTGGCATCCATGAGTGCGGAGTGACGCTACCGACCCCCGGACGCCCGAGCAAGCGAAATCCTGCGGTTCTCATTATGGCCGACGACCGCCTTGTCCGAGACTTCAGCAGTCTCGTCTTGTTATCTCTGTGCGCCCACGCAATGGAGACGGCCGTCCCCGGCCGTTATGTGCTATGTGAGCCCCCTGAGTGAGTCGTTACACCAGCCAAATCAGTGCCAGCTTGCCAAGGGGCGCCGGTTCGACTAGCTTCCCCTGCGTAGTGCGGCAACTTCTGGGCGCGGATGGGGGTGAGCGTGAGTGGCGAGAATATGGGGAAGGAGAACCGGGCGATCAATGCGGGGTTGGTCGCGAACGCACTCCTTGCCCTGCTCAAGACAACCATCGGCATCATCGGCCACAGCAGCGCCCTTCTGGCGGACGGCATCAACTCCTCCTCGGACGTGGCGTACTATGTCGTCGTGAAGATTTGCGTGCGCTTTTCCCGCGAGCCCCCTGACCGCGAGCACCCGTACGGCCACCGCCAGCTCGAAAGCATCGCGGCGCTGGCGGTTGGCGCATTTGTCATCACCACGGCCATTGCGCTCTTCTGGGACGCGATCAACAACGTCTACGACATCCTCAGCGGCGGCGCAACCACGGGAGCCGTCCGCCTGCTGGCCCTCTGGGTGGCGCTCGCCACGATTCTCTCGAAGCTGGTCCTGGCGGTTTACACGCGGCGGGTCGCCCAGCAGACGGGCAACATGGCGATCCAGGCGCTGGCCAGCGACCACCGCAACGACATTGTCTCGGCCAGCGGTGCGGCGCTGGGCATCCTGCTCAGCCGGCTGGGCTTTGCGTGGGGCGATCCGCTGCTCGGCGCGGTCGTCGCGCTTGTCGTGCTGTTCACCGGCATCCAGATCCTGCGCGAGTCGGCGGCCGATCTCATGGACGCCGTGCCGAGCGACGTGCTCGAGCAGCAGGCCCACGCCATTCTCAAGGCGGTGCCCGGGGTCCTCGCCGTCGAGGAGATCTTCGCCCACCGCTTCGGCCCCTACCTCGTCCTGCACGTCACCGTGGGCGTGGACGGCGCGCTGCGCGTGGCCGAGGGCGACCGCATTGCCACGGCGGTCGAGAACGAGCTCACGAACCACATCGCGCTTGTGCGCCGCGTCTACGTCCACTACCACCCCGCGCACGAACCCGGCGGACCAGTGAACAGTGGACAGTGAACAGTGGACAGTGAACAGTGAACAGTGGACAGACGCTAGGTTTCAGTGTTCGGGGTTCAGGTCTCAGCGCCACATCCATCCGACCGCGCACCTACCGCCCCCTGCCCCCTGCCCCTGAACCCTGAACACTGAACACTGAAACCTGAAACCGCATTCCCCCCTTCCCGCCCGCACTGCGCTTTGCTAGCCTCTCCCCCGTTCCTGCCGCCCGGGTGGCGAAATGGCAGACGCAAGGGACTTAAAATCCCTTTTCCGTAAGGAAGTGCGGGTTCGATCCCCGCCCCGGGCACCAGCCTTTTCCAGCGTCTTAACTAGGCGTTGACAGGGCTGGAAGCTCTGGTATCGTCCAAACGACCATTGGACAGGGAGTTACAGGGGCGCGGTCAACCATCCCCTGGCTCCGCTGCCTGGCACAGCAAAGGACGCCATGGCCAGAACGAGCGCCAAGCAGAA
>CAYOBW010000016.1:0-50099 GCA_964402115.1 uncultured Victivallales bacterium | reverse complement strand
CGCCGGCTCCCCATCCCTCGCCTCTCTCGCATTCTTGCCAAAAGAATCAGCCATATCGCGACGGCCTCTGGACAGCTTTAGTCTTGCGCTTCTCTCGATTCCCCTGCCATAATTGACATTTCGGATGAACTTGACAAGCATTTACGCGTTGGGTTTGGTGTCTGGCGTCGCGGGGCTGTGTACCTACATCCTGGTTCCGGTGGTAAGATGGCTCGCTCCGGCACTCGGCATGGTGGACATGCCCGGCGAGCGGCGCATTCACAAACAACCGATTCCGCGCTGCGGCGGCATAGCCGTTTTTATTGGCTTTCATGCCGGTTGCCTGGTCCTTTTTGCCTCTGGACTGATCCCTCCCTGCTACTTCCTCTCGTCCGCCTGGTGGTGGCGGCATCTGGTGCTCTCCAGCCTGTTGCTGGTCGTGGGGCTGTTGGATGACGCCTTCGGCGTGCGGGCGTGGGTCAAACTCGCCGCCCAGGTAGCGGTCGCCCTGCTGGCTTTTCACTTCGGCGTGCATGTCGGCAAGTTGTTCGGCTGGAATCTGCCAGTAGCCGTGGACATGCTGCTGACCGTCCTGTGGTGTGTCGGAATCGTCAACGCATTCAACCTGATCGACGGCATGGACGGACTGGCTTCCGGCCTGGCTATCATCGCCGCCACGGGCATCGGAGGCGGTTTGTTCCTGCACAGGGCCACTTACGATCCGCTGGTTCTGGCTGCATTGGCGGGGGCTTGCCTGGCTTTCCTCCGCTTCAACTTCCATCCGGCCAGTATCTTCCTCGGCGATTCCGGCAGCATGTTCATCGGCCTGACACTGGCGGTCACGGCGCTCAGCACAGGCAGCAAGGACACCGCGATGGCCAGTATCGGTGTACCGTTGCTCGCCGTCGGGGTACCCATCTTCGACGCCTTTCTGGCCGTCTGGCGACGCGCGACGCGTAAGGCGCTGGGCAAGACCGGCGTCTACGCTGACGGTGCCGAAGCCAGGGTCTTTGCCCCGGACAAGGATCACCTGCACCACCGCTTGTTGCGGGCAGGGATTTCGGACCGCAAAGTCGCGGCCTGGCTCTACCTGCTGGCTGCCGCTCTCGTGGGCATCGGCATGTTGTCTTACGCCTCGAGTTCGCACACGTTCGGCCTCGGTCTGTGTGCGTTCGTGATCGTGGCCTACGTCGTCGTCAAGCACCTTGCCCGGATCGAGTTATGGGAAAGTGGAGCATTGATTGCCTCGGGCCTGCGAAGACCCCCGCGACGGGCATTCGCCGTGCTGCTCTACCCGCCCCTTGACATACTCCTGCTGGGCGGTGTGTTGATGTACGTCCTCAGCCTGATTGGACCGGACCGGACCGCTGGGCATCCGGATGGACGATGGCTGGACGAGGTCGCAATCTGGGTGGGTGGCCCCCTCCTGACCCTGTGGGCCTCCCGTGCCTACGCGCGGGTCTGGAGCCATGCCCGCGTGTCGGAATTCGCCATCACAGCCCTGGCCATTCTCGCCGGCATCCTGCTGGCCGGCGGACTGCTCAGCACGTTGGGGAAACTCGGCGCACGCGAGATGGCCTTGACCATGACCACATACGCGGGCGCGGCCATTCCCGCGCTCATGGGCTTGCGCGCCTTGCCACGCTTGGTGCATGACGCGCTGTGGTGGGCGCATCAGAACCGACCGACCCGCGGCCAGCAGCGACCCAAGATGCTGTTGGTCGGTGCGGGCTATGGCTGCACACTTTTCCTGCGCCAGCGGAGCCTTTCGGACATTCGCAACATCGACCACCACCCCTACGTCATCGGACTGGTGGATGACGATCGCAACCTGCGCGGTCGGCGCGTACACGGCTATCGTGTGCTGGGCGGAACGGCAGAGCTGGACGAACTCGTGCGCCAGCATGGCGTCTCGGAACTGGTGATCACGACGGAGATCTGGCCGTGCAGCCTGGCACGTGTGCTGAATGTGGCGCGAGCTTGCCAGCTCAGGGTCTGGCGCTGGAATCCCACCCTCGAAGCAGTCGATGTGGAGCTGTGGTCCGAGGATGGCGCTGAGATTCCGCACGCGATACTCAGAGTCTCGCCGCCGTCTGCCTGATATAAGCGGCAACGTCATCTCGCAACGCCGGCTCCCTCAAGGCGAAAGCGATGTTTGTCTTGATGAAATCAAGCCGGTTCCCGACATCGTAACGACGCCCTTGGAAGGCGTACCCAAACATCGGCTGCTGAAGCACCAGTCGACGCATGGCGTCCGTCAGTTGAATCTCGTTGTGTTTGCCCGGCACGGTCTGTTCCAGGCAGTCGAAGATCTCCGCAGTCAAAATGTAACGACTCGCGACAACCAGATTGGACGGCGCTTCTTCGATGGACGGCTTCTCGACCCAGTCGCTGACCCGGTAGACACCCTCGCCCAACGGCACGCCCGCCATCACCCCGTAACGGGTGACCTTCTCCCGGCTGACCGCTTCCAACGCCACAACAGACCCGCCGTGGCACTCGAATACGTCCAACAGTTGTCGCGTAACCGGACGCCCCGGCACGTCAGAACTCATGATGGTGTCGCCCAGCAGCACCGCGAATGGCTCGTTGCCCACATGGCACCGCGCGCAGGCCACGGCGTCCCCCAAACCACGCATCTCCTTCTGCCACACGAAATGGATGCTGGCAAGCCCCGCCAGACGCCGAATCCCCTCAAGGGCCTGGATCCGGCCCTTGGCCTCAAGCTCGGCCTCAAGCTCCAGATTCCGGTCGAAATGCTCTTCGATGGCCCGCTTCCCACGGCCAATGACCATCAGGATGTCCGTGATGCCAGAGTCCACCGCCTCCTCGACAACGTACTGGATCACGGGAGTGTCCACGACCGTCAGCATTTCCTTCGGTGACGATTTCGTAGCCGGCAGAAACCGCGTACCGAACCCCGCCGCTGGAATAACCGCTTTGCGCACCTTCATCCCGCCCTCCCCTCCCCGCCGCGCCGGCGCACGTGCTCGCGCGGACAGGATTCGAAACAGCGCCCGCAACTCAAACAGGCCATGCGATCGATCTCGTAATCGCGACGCGTCCACCTGAGGGACAGGGCCACGAGTTGGCCCCACACGACCACCCCCATGAACAACCCCAGCCCGGCCCCCCCGCGACGGAAGCGTGCACGCAGCGCTGCCGCCTCGGCCGCCAGCTGCTCACGCGTACCGCCCAGAGACCGCCAGGCCTCGCTTTCGAGGGTCGGGAGCAGGCGCCCGCCGGCAGACTCCTCGATCCTGATCCGCTCAGCCAGTCGCACGCGCGCGTGAGTGCGAGCCAGCGCCGGCCCGAACGCATAGCCCGCGGCCAGACTGACCGCCAGCACGACCGGCAGCAGCGCCGCCAGCCAAGCCAGTCGGCGCACGCCGGCCGCACGCGACTCCGGCGCCCGGGACGGCGTGGGGAACTCGATCGCGCCAAAGGGACAGGCCGCCTCGCAGAGTCGGCACTGGATGCACGGATCGGGCGTGATCCGCGCATGCCAGCGCGAGAACAGCGCCATCCACCCCAGCAACACACCGTAGGGGCAGAAGAAGCGGCAGTAGGGCCGGGCTACCACCGTCCCCAGCAGCAGCACCCCAACGCCGAGCAACACCATCGCGAGCGACCCGCCCCGCCGGAACAGGGCAACGAAGGGATCGTACTCGCAGACGGGGAATCCGGCGCCGGTGACAACGAGCAGGACAGCCAGCCCCAGTACGAGGGGTGGCAGCAGCCCCAGCCCGCGCGCCAGCCAGACCGGCAAACGCACCGGCCACAGGACAACCAGATCCTGAATGGCGCCCAGCGGACAGGCCGCCGCGCAAAAGGTGCGGCCGAAGAAAAGCGTGAACAACAGCGGTAGAGCGAAAAACGCCAGCACCGTCCAGGGCACGGCGTACCCGGGGTCAGTCAGGGCCAGTGCCACGTTCTGGGTGCTGCCCACGGGACACACACACCCTTCCCGCCAGAACCCGAAGTACAGCAGGCTGAAGACCACCACGACAACAACGGCGCGGCGCCGGCGGTATCGCAACACCAGGTACGTGGTCAACGCCAGCACCAGCAGGAGCACCAGCGTGTCGAGGCTTTCGTACCCCCAGTCGTGCGGCGGCGGTGTGGTGGTGCGGGGCACAACGTGACCGGACTCGAACTGCGGGCGCGGAAATCGATCGACGGCCGCCGCGTCACGAGCCCCGCCCCAGACCGCGACCCAGATCGCAAGTGCCGGCAGTATGCGTCCTGGCATCACCCCCCGCTCCCCTCGTGTTTCAACGGCCCGCCAGCGGAGGGCGCCACACGATCGCCCGTCGCGGGACGTGCGGCCTGTTCGCCGGATCCCTTCAGCAGGTACGGCCGGCTGGCAGGCAGCCGCCGGAACGCACGCGCCGGACAGGCACGCGCAATCGCGCAATCGTTGCAGTTCACGCACCGGTCATGCCGCACCTGCAGGTGCAGCGAGCCGTTACCGAAAGCCGTGCACCCCTTCACGCACTTCGCACAACCGATGCACAGCGCCTCGTCGATCGTGTACTCGTAGTACGGATCCTCGATGAAGGTGCGCCGGATCGCATCCGTCGGGCACAGCCGGTTCTCGGCCGCCGTGTCCTGCGCACGGGCCTGCGGCTGGTGATAGCCGCCACAGAGGTCGCAGTATCCGCACACGTCGTAGGCATGCACGCACTTCACGGCCGAGGGCGTCAGCACGCACTCCGTCGCGCAGCGGCCGCACTGTACGCATTTCTCCGGATCCAGCTGCCAGACCATGGGTTCCGCACCAGCCCGCCGCGCCGCCACCCCCGCGACCGCGCCGGTGGCCACAACGCCGGCGGCACGCAGGACACCGGCCAGAAAATGGCGGCGGTCGGTGGCGGCCGGTTGCTGTGCCGGCTTCATGGGATCCCCGCAGGGTTACGAGCACGTTGCGCATACAGGGCCTGCGGCAACCCGCAGGCAGCGAGACGGTTACAGCCCCGACAAACGCCGGCGCTCCGGCAAACCTGATCGCCTGCGACCGTGGCGCGCCACGTGCGGCGCCCCAGCAGGGCAGCGCCGCCGGTCACTACGCCCAGCAACACACCGCGCAGCCCTCCACGCAGGAAAGCCCGCCGGTCCGCCACCGCCGTCTGTTGTCCGCTTCGCTTCATACCCGTGGTCCTTCCCCACCCTCCCGCGCCTGCCCGCGGCGCGCCTCAGCGCCTCAGCGTCCCGGCGTCACCGCTTCATAGATTCGCACAACGTTCGCACGGGTGTCGAGCGCGAGAATACGTCCTGCCGTATCCGCAGCCAGATCCAGCCCGGCGTTCCCCTCTCCCAGCGCTTCCGTCGTGGCCACAACGCCCCGAAACTGCCCCTGGGGAGAATAAGTCTTGATGCGTGCCAGCCCCTTCTCGCTGGTGGCAAACCCGCCGTCCGGCAGCAGCGCGATGTGCGCCGGATTGCAGCAGCCGCAGAACCCCTCGATGGCCATGCCCGCCTGGCCCCAGGTGGCGTTGAGCGTACCAGCCGGCCCGTAGTTCTCGAGACGGTGGCGGCCGGGATTGACCGCCCACAAAGACTCGTCGCGCGCCACGGCAACATCGAAACAGGGACTGGGCACGACGAACCCCTGCCCCACACGGCCGCCGGCCCGGGCGCCCAGGGTCGCCAGCAACCGCCCCGTGCGGTCGTACTTCAACACGGTCTGGTTCCCCGCATCCGCCACATATACCGCGTCATCGGCGAGGGCGACCGCGGTGATTAGCGCCTGGGTGTTGACCAGCGCCCATCCGCCTCGCCGCCGACCGTCGGCAGCCAGCACGGTCAGGCGGTCGCCGCCGCCCAGGTACAGGCTGCCGTCATCATCCACAGCCAGGCAGCGGGCAGGCTCGACAAGGGTCAGGATCCGCGGCGCCTCACCGTTCGTCGCCAGCACGGCCACGGCATCGTAACCGCAGACATAGATGCGGTCGGCGCCGTCCAGCGCCAATCCGCAGGCGTCCTCGATCGGCACCGGTAACTGACGCGCCTCGCGATGGGTCACGAGCGCGGGGTCGGTCTGCCGCAACGCGCCCAGGTCGTACTTGAAGCGCTCCTCCGCGGGCTTGCGCCGGCAGCCGCCCGCACCGGCGATAGCGAGCGAGACCGTCAGTGTCACGCCGGCCCTCAGCCAGGCTCTCCGCCTGTTCCCCGTTCCATGCATGAGCCCTCCCCCGTCCGCGGCCTTCACGGCAAGGCCCGCAAATCCACGCACACCATCCGCCGCGTGTCGCGCAGCAACAAGCGACCGCCCGCCAGGGCCAGCGGCGCCCACGTGTCCTGCCCTTCCAGGATCTTGACCTGCCAGAGGAACTCGAAGCGGTCAGCGTTGACGCGGGCCGCCGTCAGGTCGCCGTCGTCGTTGACGATCAGGAACTTGCCGTCAGCCAGCATGAAGGGGCCAAGCCCAAACCGGTATTCCGAGCCGCTGGCCCACACGGTGCGGTTGGCGGGGTCGAAGCAGACGAACTGCTTGCGCCGCGCGCCGCCGTCCTTCGGCAGAACCCCGTACAGCCGCCCGTCGTGCAGGAGCGGCGTGTGCTGCTCGCAGGCCAGTCCCTCGCTTGGCTTCAGCCGGTACACCGTCCGGGCGGTATGCACGCCGTTGCTGGCCGCAATCTGAAGCATGATGCTGCCGGCGCCATAGCCCGCGGTCAGGAACACGCGGTCGTCGCCAACGGCCACGGGCATGGGCGCAACAACCGACGCCGCGAAATCGCTGTTGGCCCAGAGCAGCGTCCCCCGATCCGCCATCTCGGCGGAAACGCCCACGATGGCCCCGACGGCCGCATAGACATACATGCGCCGCCCGCACAGCGTCATGGGCATGATGGAGGAGTGCGACATCGCGGCAGAACCCGGGTTGGGCGTGCGCCATTTGATCCTGCCCGTGGCCGCGTCCACACCCAGCATCAGCGCGCTTCCGCACGGCGCAAGAATCACTTCGTTCCCATCGATCAGCGGGCACTGGGCCGTGTACCAGAAAGGCTCCTTGGATCCCTGCTCTCGGCCCATGTCCAGTCCCCACAGCAGTTCACCCGTGGCGCGCCGCACGCACATCACATGGCACCGTGGTCCGATGGTCACCACATAGTCCTCGGTTACCGCCGGCACCGTGCGCGACATGCCATGGTTGCGCTTCACGGTGACGCGGTACCAGCGTCGCCAGATCTCGCGGCCGTCGGCCAGCGACAGGCAGCGCAGCGCATCGGCTGAAAGCGCCTCGTCGTAGTCCATGACGTAGACGGCCCCGCGATACACCGCCGCGCCGGCATGCCCCTCGCCCAGGTCTGTCGACCACAGCACCCGCGGGGCGCCCCCCTCCGCGCGTTCGAGCAGAGGCACGCTCTCCGGTGAAACGTTGTCGCAACCCGCACCCCGAAAGCGAGGCCAGGCGCCGGGCAGGTCGGCCGGCGAGCCAGCGCCACGCCGAAAGTGCTCGCCGATGATAACCGGCGCCTCACTGCCCGCCGCCTTGCTGACCAGACCGGGCGGACGCCCGTCCTGCCCCGGTTCAGAGGCGCGAAAGGCCCGCGTCGGATCGTGTTGAAGCCAGAACGCCAGCCACGCAACAGCCACCACCAGCGTCGTGCCAGCGCCCAACCCCACCGCAAACAGCGTGATGATCTTCTCTCTCATGTCCTGCCCCTGCCACCCCGGAACACCGTCCCGGCGGTGGCAACCGAGGCATGATAGCGCGGCACCGCCGGGATGCCAGCCCGAATTGGCCGAAGCGCGCCGGGATCGCTGGCCGGGATGTCAAACGCTGGCGCACCGGCCGGCCTACTGGCACACCCCCGCTGCCCCATGGCGAGCGCTTTCCTTGTTGCCCCGCGCGACAGCGTGCGCTAGCATGTCAGGCAGGTTTGGAACGAATCGCGAATCCAATCAGGGAGGCACATATGACACGACATGCAGTTCTGATTTCACTGGGCCTGATGAGCGTCGTAGCTCTGTCCCGCGCGGCGGATGAGCAGCAGGGTGGCGGAGGCAACCTGCGCTATTCCATTACGGTGCAGAAATTCGCGAACGAAGCGAACTGGTCGGGACGCTGGGATGTGGGCGACGGATTCACCACGCTCATGACCGATGCCCTGCAGCAGTCCGGCAAGTTCATCGTGCTGGGCGACCAGGAGATGCGGCAGGCGGCGATGGCGGAACAGGATTTCGCCGCGAGCGGACGTACGGCCGGTGGAAAGAAGAAGCCGCAGGTGGGTCGCATGACCCCCGCACAGTTGCTCGTGCGCGGCTCGATTACCCACGTCGAGGGCACCACCGGCGAGGGCGGTGGCGGCCTGAACTTCAAGGGCATCAGAATCGGCGGCAGCGGCGGCAAGGGCGAAGTGAACATCACCATGTACCTGGTGGACTCCGAAACCGGACAGGTCAAGGCCTCGCAGAAGGTCGTCGGCAAGGCGGGGCGGCGCGGCCTCTCCGTGGGCTACAGCGGCTCGAAGCTGGGCGGCCTCACGGGCGATCTCGAAGGCTTCACGAAAGACAACGTCGGCAAGGCCTGCGAAGATGCCGTCGCGCAAGGCGTCGAGTTCCTCTCCAAGCAGTTGGACAAGATTCCCTGGGAAGGCACGATCATGTCGGCATCCGCCGAGAAGATCATCCTGAATCGTGGCAGCCGCGAAGGCGTCTCGAACGGCATGACGTTCAAGGTCGGCAAGGCCGAGGACGTCGTGGACCCGGATACGGGCGAGAGGCTCGATAGCGACCTTAAACTCGCTGGCAAAATCCAGGTCACGGAGGTGAAAGAGAAGATAGCCTACTGCAAGGCTCTGGAAGGCGGCGACAAGATCGAGAAGGACATGTCCGCGTTTCCTGAATGAGGCGAGAGGTCGTCCCGTCGTCGGCAAGCCGAAGCCCCGCCCCGGCCCCCTGGCCCGGCGGGGCTTCTCGCTTGCGAAGGCGCGGCAGTCGTTCCCGACACAGAAAGGGCCTTCGGCATGCACCCGTGGCGGACGCGCACACGCACCCTGCTCCTGGACGGAGGGCGCTACCTGAAGGTCGAAAACCACGTCATCGAATTGCCCGACGGTCGCATCATCAACGACTGGCTCTGGCTCGATACGCCCGATTTCGTCATCGTCGTAGCTTTGCGCAATGACGGCCGTTTCCTCTGTTTCCGGCAAACGAAGTATGCGATCGATGGCCTGACCTTGGCTCCGGTCGGCGGCTACGTCGAGAAGGGCGAGCAACCCCTCGCCTGCGCGCGGCGCGAACTGCAGGAGGAGACCGGTTACACCGCGGACGAATGGATCACGCTGGGCAGCTACACGGTGGACAGCAACCGGGGCAACGGCACGGCACACCTTTTCCTGGCCCGCCAACTCCAGTTCGTCGGCCAGGACGGCTCTGACGATCTCGAGGAGATGCAGCCGGTGACGCTGACCCGGACGGAACTCGAAGCGGCCTTGCGTACCCGCGCCGTCAAGGCCCTGCCATGGGTTACGGCCTTCCTGCTGGCGCTGAATCACTTGGACGGCGAAGCCGCCGCAGCCACGCCATGAACACTGCGCTCACCCTTTCCTTGCCCGGCCTACTGGGAATCATCTTCGACATGGATGGCGTCCTCTGTGACTCCGAGCCCTTCATCTGCGAGGCCGCCTGCCGCATGTTCGCCGAGGCCCACGGCGTCACGGCCGCCCCGGCGGACTTCCTGCCCTTCGTCGGCATGGGCGAGGATCGTTACCTGGGCGGCGTGGCCGAGAAGCACGGTGTCGTGCTCGACCTGCCCATCGACAAGCAGCGGACCTATGCGCTGTACCTCGAGATCATCCGCGGTCGCCTCGGCCCGCTCCCCGGAGCGCCGGCTTTCGTGCGTGCGAGCCGCCAATGCGGCCTGCGCCTGGCCGTTGCCACCAGCGCGGACAGGGTCAAACTGGAGGGCAACCTGCGCGAGATCGGCCTACCGCCGACCCTGTTCGATGCCTGCGTGACCGGCGACGAGATTCCGCGCAAGAAGCCGTTTCCCGACATCTTCCTGCTGGCCGCCGCGCGACTGGGCCTGGCCCCGGCAACCTGCCTGGTGGTCGAGGACGCCCCCAGCGGCCTCCGCGCGGGCAGGGCCGCCGGTTGCCGCTGCATCGGCCTGACCTCGTCCTTCGCCGCCGCCGTCCTGCGCGAGGCCGGTGCCGAGTGGGTGGCCCCCGATCTCGCGGCCGTGCGCGTGGAGAACTAACGCATGCGCCCTACCCCCCTCGCCACCCGCGTGCTGCCGGCGCTGCTGGCGAGTGCGGTGGCCCTGCACGCCGACGACCCGCCGTCCGAGAAGCTGTCCAATGCCGTAGCGCGTGCGCGGGGCGAGACAACCGCACGCATGGACTGGCTGCACGAGCGCGTGAACCGGCACGTGGACCTTGTGGCCGCGCGTCTCGACACGGCTCTCGGCGTGGAAGGGCAACCGCTCGAACCGCGCACCAATTCGCACCTGCGGGTGCGCCTGCTCTCCGAGTTGCGCAAACGGGAGGGCGAGGGCGCGCAATGGCGACTGCGTCCGGACGTCGATGCCGATGCCAGCCTTCCCAACCTGGAGCATCGGCTGCACGTGTTCGTCAACCAGATCGCCCCCGGCGACCTGCCCGGGCGCACCCCGACCGACCGCACCACGGCTGAGGGGCGCAAGCTGTTCGTCGGACTCCGCCACCTGCTCGACCGCGACTGGTTCGATTTCGGCACGCGCGCCGGGGTCAAAGGCGGCTGGCCGCCCGAAGTTTTCACCGAAGCCAGCGTGCGACGTTGCTGGGCCGGCGACACGTGGCTGATCGAGCCCGCACAAACCGGTTTCTGGTCCAGCGACGAACAGTTCGGCGCCAAGACCAGTCTGCGGGTGGACCGGTGGCTGGGCGATCGCGTCGCCGTCCAGTCAGCCTCGGCTGCCCGCAGGACGGAGGAAACGGACGGCATCGCGTGGCAGGAAGTCGCCACGTTGACGCATATAAAGGAAGGCACGCTCGGCGACGCACACCGCTCCATCGGCTTGCAGGCCACGTTCGGCGGGCGGTACGATCATGGTACGGCCATGGAGTTGTACCGCGTCGACGTGCCATGGCGCCTGCCCGTATACCGTCGCTGGCTGTACCTGCGAATCGCCCCCCGCGTGGAATGGAACCGTGAACACGACTGGGCACCCACCTACGCCATGCTCGGCAATATCGAGCTGCTTTTCTGGGGCGGCGAAGACCGGTAGGACCTACTCACCCACGATTTCGAACAGCGTCCAGTTGTCGATGCTGACCAGGCCGAACACGACAGTGACAAGGTTGTTGCCGCCTGCCTTGTCCCCGAGTTTGACGGCTTGTTCGCCCACTTCGCGCGTCAGCGGAATCAGGTCGGCGACCTGGCCGCTCGACACCGCCTTGACCGTGACGCTGCGGTGGGCCGCCTGCACCAGTTTGCACCTCGTCTTCACAAGCTTGCCGACGAACGCGGAAGGGGTGCGTTTCACGCTGTCCAGATCGGCCAGTGTCCATGATCGCCCCTCGTAGAAACGGGATAACCGCTCTACGTCCTCCCGGTACCGTGCGATATCGCGATCGGCCAGCGTCACCCGTTTTGTGCGATCGGCGGCGGACTCGGGCGGATCCGGGGGTGACGGCGGCGGCCCAATGGGCGGCAGTGGTGTCACCGGAACGGGAGGAGCGGGGGCTGCAGCCGGAACCGTCGCCACACCGTCCACGCGCAGCGGCTCGCCTCGCAGGGCGGCGAGGTAGGCGGCTCGGGCGCGCTCGGGCGAGAAACGGCGCCCTGCGCCACTGCACGCGGCACAGGGCGCGGTGAGTTTACCAAGTCCTGCACACGCCGCACACCTTCCGGTCTTGCGGCACTTGGCACACGCAAGGCGCTGCACACGGTTGTTGAGCCCTGGCAGCTCGATATACCCCTGCCCGTGGCATTTCGGACACTGTCCGGCGCCATTGCAGCTACTGCAGGCGGTCGTGGCCACGCGACGCCCCGCGCAGCTGCGGCAGAGATCGGACAGGGCGTAGTCATCGACGTAGCGCAGAAAGAGGTTTCCGGCATAAGCCCGTCGCAAAGCCGCGCGCCTGGCTTCAGCCTCGGCGCGCTGCCCCGTCGCGTGCAGCCCCAGACAGTGTACCACCGCGAGGCGCACGCGCAGTTCGCTGTTCGTGGGCAAGTTGCTCGCTGCCGGCTCCAGCAGCGCGAGCAGATCGCTCTTGTCCGGCTCCGCCGCGAGTTCGTGCAGCACGCGCTGCGCCGTCTCCTCAGGCGAACCTGCGCAATGCACCGGCCGAACCAGACCCGCCAGGCACGTGAGCAGCAAAGCGCATCCGGCGCGCAACGCACTTTCTCTGTAGCCAGAACACATGCATGCCCCTGCGCCGCCCGCCCCCGATCGGGATCACGACCGGCGGCTTCGAGCGCGATCCCGACCCGCGTGGTCACTTCACGTAGGCGCGAGTCACCTTGCAGAGCGTCTTCCAGAGTGCCTCGGGCGATTTCTCGTCCATGATCGCCTTGCGATTATCGGCCTTGGAGAATGTCTCCGCCAGCCCCGCGAGCAGCTTCAAGTAGAACGCGCTGGCAGCAGTCGGGATCGCCAGAAAGAAGACCAGGCGCGTAAGCTGTTTGCTGTCTGAGTCCCAGGCGATCCCCTTGCGGCTGATGCCCATCGCCAGGGCCAGCCCCCCCCCCTCCGCCCCGCGGGTGTGCGGAAACGCCAATCCGTGCTCGAAGCCGGTGCCGACAATGGCCTCGCGGCGTAAGGCCGCGTTCACGAGCGCCTCCGCACTGTCCACGAAGCCCTCGCGCTCCATGCAGGTGGCCAGTTCGACAATGGCGGCTTCCTTGGTCTCGGCTTTCAGGTCCGCAAGCATGAGACCGGGCGCTGAGAACCGCGAGATGCCGACCTTGCGCGGGGCCGTCCGGCGGGGGGTCTTGCTGGTTCGCTTGATCGGCTCGGCCGGCTGGTAGAGCATGCGGGCGCAGTTCGGACACTGCTGGATCGCCTTGACCATGCGCACGGCCTGCAGCAGGCTGATCGGCATTCGCATGCGGCAGACCGCGCACGCATCGTCGTCAACAGGGGACAACACCACCTTGTCCTTCGCCTTCAAGCGCTGATACGTGGCCAGCACATCCGCCGGCAGATTGTCCGTCATCGCAACAATGGATGCGTCGAGCTGATCAAGGTAGGTGCTGTTCCCGCGGAACTTCTGTTCGTCTCGCACCAGGTTGAGCTCCTGCAACTGGATCAGGTGATTGATGATGGCCTGCACATTGCCTCCATGGTCAGAGAATACCGGTCGGAAAACCGGCTGATTCCGTTTAGTGGGGCGATACTAGGCTCACGAGACTGACCGCGTCAACGGGCAAATCAGAAAACGCTGGAAAGACCACAGCCACCTGTTGTAGGCTTCCGTCCTCTTTCGGGCGTCGGGCCGCGGCTCACGCTTCGGGACCGACGCGCCAATCCGCCACCGGCGGCTGCGCCGCGCGAGTCCCAGGCATTAACCGCCAAGCAGGCTGCGCAATCGACGCCAACGAGAATGGAGAGGTGACCGAGCGGCCGAAGGTGCGGCACTGGAAATGCCGTGTACTCCAAAAGGGTACCGGGGGTTCGAATCCCCCCCTCTCCGCCATTCTTCGCTCTGCGCCCTGCGCCGAGCTGCCAAGGGAAAGCCCGGGGCCCGCGGGTAACGGGCCCGCTCACGGCCCGTGGGCTTGCCTTCTCTCGCAGTATGCCAGGGCCCGCAGGATGGCATCCAGGACATGGTCGAGGCGTTTCCCGATGTCCTCGGCGAGGAATCGCAGCACGAAGCAGCCATGCTCCTGCAGCAGGGCGTCTTTGCGGCGATCGCGGCGATAGGCGACGGGATCGGACAGGTGCTGGTTTCCGTCGATCTCGACAGCCAAATGCGCCCCCTCACAGAGTAAATCCACCTCCATGGTCCCCCGTTCGTCGAAGGGAATCGGCAGCGGGGCGTTGAGGCGAAACCTGCCCGCGGTCGCCGGCAGGGTCTCCAGCCGCCGGTACAGGAACGCCTCCGTCGCACTGCGCGCCCGCTCCTCACCGTCGGCTCCGGGCAGAACGGTGCGAGTGGCGTGGACAAACAGGTTGCCAAGCGGCGCATCCACGCCGTCCCGCACCAAGCGCTGCACGCTGGCGGCATAGTCGTTCTTCCAGCCGGGTTCCACGGGAAGCGGAACCTCCGGAGGCCACCCCGGCACGGCGCTGGCCGGCAGTAGGATCGAGTAGCCGATCGCCTCGTACCCCCTGCAACGCCGGTCGAACATCCGCGCCAGCATGGGCACGTTGAGATCCGCGTAGTCGTAGATGCGTACCTCCCGCTTGCGATCGTGCAGCCGATGCAGACGGCCGGCATACTGGGCGATGGTGCCGCGCCAGGAGACCGGCAGTGTCAGGAACAGGGTGTCCAGCCGGGCATCGTCAAAACCTTCGCCAAGGTATCGCCCCGTGGCCAGCAGGACGCGCGCTTCAGCGTCAGGAATCGCCGCCAACCGGGCGAGAACCTCCTTCAACTGCTTTCTGCCCATGCCACCCTGAAGGATAACGAGGTGACGCACCGCCGGTGCGAGCGCTTCCGCCAACTTCTGCAGGTGGTCGGTCCACTCCGTCAACACAACGGGGGACCGCCCCTCGTGCACGGCTTCCAGCACGTCCGCGACGATCAACCCGTTGCGGCTTTCGTCGGCGACAAGCCCCGCATAAAGGTCGTGAAACTGCATCCGCGCGTCAGGGTTGGCCGCATCCGGCGGTCGAAACGCGGTGGGACGAACCAGGACACTGTGGCGGAACGGTCGCCCGGCTGCCTGCCGCCTGGCATCCACACGATGGCGCACCGGCCCGCATTGCATGAAGATGATCGGATGGTGACCGTCTTTGCGTGTCACGGTTGCCGACAGACCGAGAACGTACCGGGCCTTCGCCCGTCGCGCAACCTGCTCGAAACTGGGGGCCGACAGGTGGTGACACTCGTCCACGACGAGGTGTCCGTAGGCGCCGACGCTGTCGTCCACCTCGCCCTTGCGCACCAGGCTCTGGATCAGAGCCACGTCCAGGGCGCCGGTCGGCTTGCGCCGGCCGCCGCCGATACGGCCAATGGTCCTGGCCGGCACATCGAGGAACGCCGCCAACCGCTCCACCCACTGCTCCATCAATTGCGCGCGGTGGATGAGGACCAGAGTGCTGACGCCGCGTTGCGCAATGAGCCAGGCCGCGATCACGGTCTTTCCAAACGCGGTGGTGGCCGACAGCACGCCCGTGTCGTGGGCAACCAGCGCGTCCGCGGCAACCCGCTGCTCCGGCCGCAATTCACCGTGGAAGGAGACCGCCAGCGGCGCACCCGCGTTGCGTTCGTCGCGCAGCACGACGCCGATGTGGAGGCTGGCGAGCGAGTCCCGGACATCCTGGAGGCAGCCGCGCGGCAATCCGATATGCTGAGGAAGGTCCTCGGCGCAGGCAATCACCCGGGGCTTACCGAACGTCGACAGGCGCATGGCCTGCGCCTTGTAGAACTCCGGATTCTGAAAGGCCGCCAGGCGCATCAGGCGATTTCGCAAAGCCGGCGGCAGTCCTTCCCGGGCGATGTAGATCTCGTTCCCGAGCACCAGTTCCAGACTCTCCGGCAGCGGGCCGGCAATGGGAAAATCCCCCCGTCGGCGCGAAGGCGGAGCGGTCCACGGCTCACAGTCATCCGCTTCCTCGGGGGCAAAACGGACGCCCACGACATGCCCCCGGGTTTCCGCCGCGCGAACGATGCCTTCCACTTCCGCACGGGTGATTTTCCGCACGTTCGCGAGGAATGCCCATTGGTCGGGTAAAGGGGCCAGCCGCTCGTCGAGAAACACGCTGTTGCCGCACTCGCGCGGACGTTTCTGCAGTGGCAACGCAATCAGATTCCCGAACCCCCCCCGCGGCAGCGTGTCCTGGTTCGGGAAGAATCGGTCGTACGAATCCAGTCCGAGGTCCGGGCGTCGTTCCATCGTCACAGTAAGGACGTGCGCGCCCAGTTTGCGCGCCAGAACTGCGGGCAGCGCCTCCTCGAAGAACAGCCAGATGTGAGCGCCCTGGCCGGACCGCGATCGTTCCACGGTCGCCGGGAGTCCCATCTGGCGGCAAGTCTCCAGCACGGCGCCCGCATCCTCGCACCACCCGGACTTGTCGAAGTCAGCCGCCAGGAAGAAGCAGGTCTCATCCAACAGCAACGGGTAGACACCCATGACGAACTCCCGGCCCCGTTCATCCCTGCCGGTTAGATGCGAATGGATGGCAGCGTCGCTCACGGGGACGAGGCGCCGGTTCGGGCAGACGGAGCATTTGACCACCCGCTTGTTGCACACCCCTTGCACCCACTCGTTTGCACAAGCGGGACTGTAGCCGGATTTGCCCGTCTTGCGGCTCTCGAATCGACGCGGGTAGACGTCTTCACGACCGCGGAACAGGGAACGGAACAATGCGATTTTTGCAGCGGGAGCGGAAGACTGTGTGACCCGTGCATCCATGCGCACCCCGACCTGACGTCCGCCAGCCACGTTGTTGGCGCTGGGCAGCTTACTAACCGTCTCGGAATTGTCGCTGCCTTCGCGCCGAAACGGCGGAGACCGCCTTCTCCAGCACGTATGGAGCCGGCCGTCCTCGGCCGGTAGAGCGCATATCGCGACAACAATGAGACGGTTAGTAAGCCCGCCTGCAATACGGCTACGTCACCGCGTCCGTCATGAGGGATTCCAGTCTCGCGAGTTTCAGCGTTCGCAGCGGCGCAGCGCGAAAGCCCAGGCACCGGAAATCGGCGTGCAACTGCCCGGCCTTGTTCCTGACGGCCACCAGGAAGCCCAGCGCGGCACTATCT
Source organism: uncultured Victivallales bacterium (assembly GCA_964402115.1). GTDB lineage: Bacteria > Verrucomicrobiota > Kiritimatiellia > UBA8416 > CAYOBW01 > CAYOBW01. The sequence goes on along the minus strand of CAYOBW010000016.1, from coordinate 33,261 downwards.
ATGAACTCGACGGTGGACGCATCCACCGTCACGCCACGCGGGGCGCCGCGGCTCTCCATCTCCTGCCAGGCGTGCTCGAATCGGCTTCTGAACGCGGCCAAGTTCGCCGCCGTGAACTCGACGGGCAACACAACCGAGAGTCGGCACTCCGGGTCGACGGCCATGCAACCGGTGATCGCGGCGTCCCGGCGCTGCCTCACGTCCTGAACAACGTCCGCGGCTGTCTCGGCCACCTCCATATAGCGGTCCAGCCGCACAAACCGCAGCAAACGGGCCGCGCGGGGGTGTGACGCGAGCACATGCAAGCGCCGTCCCGCGGCACGGCTGATTCGACTCAGGTCGATCAGCACGCCAAGATCGCGGCTGTTCAGCCACGGGCGAAGGCCCAGGTCAATAACCAGCGTACCGTTCCGGGCTTCGACTGCGCACGCCGCGCGAAAAGCCTCCACCTGCTGGGCACTGGCAGCCGGGGGAAACAGCATGCATCTTGCATGCAGGCTGTCCGGCAGCGCGAGTGCCGGCCCGACATCGCCACTGCGCCTGCCGGAAGCTACCGGCACAAAGCGCAGGAACAGCAACCTGAAGACCACCCGGAGCAGGAAGGCCAGATTGGCGACGTACCGGCCGACCAGTCGGCGCGGATCGGAGAGCATGCGCCACAGCCATTCCAGCGCCAGTCTCTGGACAAACCGCGGGGCGCGCGTTTGCGCGCCGGCCAGGAAGTCGAGCGAACCGCCAACCCCCATCGCCACCGGGACACGCCACTGACGGATGTGGAGATTCACCCATTCGTCCTGCTTCGTCGCGCCGAAGGCCACGAGAGGCATGTCAGGCGCGGCGGCGTCCAGGCGCGCCAGAATTTCCGCATTGTTCATGGTCAGAATATCGGCTTTGGGCGGGGAATAGCAGCCGGCAATCCGCAGCCCGGGATACCGCTCCACCAGTTTGCCGGTCGCCTGCTCGGCCACGCCCGGAGCCCCGCCGAGGCCGAACAGGGAAAAGCCCTCGCGCGCGGCCAGCTCCGCCAGCAGGGGCACAAGGTCGCTGCCCGTCACGCGCCCTTTCAGGCCGGGACCCAGGAACCGGGAAAGCCAGACGATCGGGATGCCGTCTGCCACCACGAGATCGGCTTCGAACAGAATCCTCTGGAGTTCGGGATCCTGCCACGCCTGCATGATAAAGTCCATGTTCGCGGTAGCGATATAGGCGGGACGCCGCGCTAGGACACGCTGCCGGACCCACTCAACGGCGTCCGCGAACGAAACGTCGTCGAACGGTATACCGAGAATCACGGCCGACTGTGGCGCACGCATGCCTCTGTCACTCATCAGGAGACTCCGGTTGACACTCCGTCCCGGATGGTATAGGAGAGGCAGCCTGTTTGGAAGTGTTTTCCGGGCGAGGCCGGGTTCCATGGAAGCCAAGCATATCATCTTCATTCTCAGCGTGTTACTGGGCGTCCCTTGCGCCATCGGCGCCTGTCTGGCCAGGCCGGCACTCACGCGTATTGTCATGGGCGTGCTGGTGTGGGCCACGTGCGAACCGGACCTGGTCGGCATCAACTTCATGTCCCGCGAGTTCTACCGTGCCAACACCCGCGGTTTTGAAATGAGCGTCGTGGACCTCTGCGTCCTCGTGTTGCTGGGCTTCATGCTGCTCAAACGGAAACAGTATCCCATGCGCTGGTTTCCGCCGCTCACCTGGCCCACGGCCCTGTATCTGCTCGTCGGCGTGGTCGCCTGGTCGCTGGCGGGACCGTCTCTGCCCGTGCCGCCGGAGGCCAAGACGGTACCCTATGACGTCTTCGAGGTGGGGCTCTATCCGCTCTTCGAGCTCATGAAGATCGCACGCGGCTTCGTGCTCTACCTGGTGGTGGTCAATTACGTGCGCGACGATAAGTCCGCCCGGGCCGTATTGTGGGGCATCGCCCTGACGGTCTTCTACATGGGGTACCTGGCGCTGACCTCCCGCTACGTGCACGGCGTCAACCGGGTGCGGACCACGCTCGGACACCCGAACAGCCTGGCCACCTACATGGCCATGATGGGTACGTTCATGTATGCGTTCGTGCTCCAAAGCCGGAAGATGGGCCCCAGCATCTGGTTCGGACTCCTCACGTTTCTCTGCGCCATTTCCGTCATCCTGACCATCTCCCGGGGAGGCCTGGCGGCCCTGGTGTTCGGCATCTGGCTCAACACGATCTTCTTGCTGCCGCGGCATCTCAACCTCAAGAACGTGGCCCTGATCGCACTTGGGGTCGTCGCAGCCGGGATTGTGCTGCTCATTGCGATGGACACCCTGTTGAATCGCTTCGTGAAACAGCAGAGCGCGGCAGACGACATGGCCTACCGGGGGCTCTACAACGCGGAGGCGAGGTTGATGGCAAAGGAGCATCCCTGGGGCGTGGGCTTCGGGAACTTCTCGGCATGGTCCTGGTCGCGCTATGCCGAACAAGTGGATCCCGACCTCCCGCCCGGCACGCCCGCGCACAACAACTGGTATCTGAATCTCGGCGAGGTCGGCCTGCCCGGCGTGATCGCGCTGGCGATCCTCTGGGTCCGGTACTTTGCCCTGGCCGTCCCCTTCTACTTTCGCTCACGCACGAACTTGCTGCATACTCTGGCGCTGGCGGGCTGCACGGCGGTCCTGGTGGACCACCTGCAGAGTTGCCTGCAGCTCGGTTATCGACAAACGCCTATGTATTTTATGATGATGCTGTTCGTCGGCCTTACGGTCGCAGGCTGGTATGCCCGGCGTGACGAAAAGCCCGGACTTCGGCCCTTGCAGGCGGCCACGCAATAGGAGAGACTGTTCCCGATGACAACTGGAGTTGCGAGCGTGCCGCCGTCGGCGGAAGAAACGAACCAGGCCCCCGGAGGCGCGGCGTTCATGGAGCTCCTTGAGCGGCGGAGGAGCACGCGGATGTTCAAGGAGGCGCCGGTCCCCCGCCCCCTGTTGGAGCGCTTGATCCGGGCCGCCACGCTCCTGCCCACCTCCTGCAACCGGCAACTGTGGCACTTCGTGGTGGTAACGGAACCCGCGCTGAAGGTCAAGGTGTCCGCTCTCAGCGACGCGCAGCAGTCCTACCTCTATGACGCACCCGCGCTGATCGCGGTGTTTTACGATACGTCGCTCGAGACCCGCAATCCCTGCCGTACGGCGGAAGTGACGGTCGGCATGACCATCGGCGCCATCCTGCTCGCGGCGGAAGCGCACGGGCTCGGCGCCATTTATCTCGGCGGGATCCGGCGGCCGGCCGGCATTGCGAAGGCGCTGGGCGTGCCGCCGTATCTGCGCAGCTTCGGCCTGGTGTGCGTCGGCTGGCGCGATGACGACCCGCCGTCGCCCAATCGCCGTCCCGTCGAGGATGTCCTCAGCTACAACGCGTTCAAGCTGACGCACGAACGCTACCACGCCGACATCCGACCGCACCGGTGGAAGCTCGGCCAGATCGCCGACTTCCGCGACAAGCTGCTGTGGTACAAGGGTGTCCACATCGACGGCAAAACGCTGCACGTCGATTCCGACGCGCGGTTCTCGGCCAAGTTTCAGTTCATGATCGGCCGGCTCGGCATGCTGATCGCGCGCTTCGCCGCGCCTCGCGTCTTCGACGTACTGTCCTTCAACGGCGACATCGTGCTGCAGCTGCTGAACGCCTGCGGGGGACAGTTCAAGGAGCTTTTCGCCTATGATCTGACGCCGGGGATCGCGCGGTACATCACCGAGCGTTTCCGGCAAGTGAATCCTCCCGGCAATGTCACCTGCCTTGTCAACGCAGAAGCCGAGCGCCTCGCCATTCCCCTGCCGGACGGCCATGTGCAGGTCATGTCCTGCTACGAGCGTCTGGAGCACTTCGAGGATCCGCGGCCGCTGCTGCGCGAGATGCACCGCGTGCTGGCGGCCGACGGACGCGTGCTGCTGGTCGTCTCCAACCGTTTCTACCCGCACATGTATCGCTACAAACGGATGCGGCGGAAGAACTACTCGCTGGGTCGCAACTGGAATCGCGGCCCCGAGCGCAAGTTCGAGCCGGGAACGGTCGAGCGGCTGCTCCACGAGACCGGGTTTCGTGTAACCGCCGCCTTCGGCCTGCAGCCGGCGCACGTGAAGGCCGTTGCGTTCGCGGCGGCATGCTGCAGCCGGCTCGGCAGACACGCCGCCGCGGACCGGCTGACGGACTGGTGCTCGCAGCGTTACGTAACGGAAGGTAAAGGAAGGTTCTGCTCCAGCTCACTGGCCTATGAACTTGTCAAAGCCTGAATCGGAAGCCGCGGGAATCGCGCTGGGCCGCCTGGACGCTTGGCTCGAAACGCTGCGGGGAGCGGGTGGCTACTATGGCCCGGTGGTGGGCCTGCGCGGTGTCGCCATGGCCTGGTGCGGACCCGGTCACGACTGGCGCTGGGAGGGGCTGCTCGACGGCTGGATCGCCCTTCACCGCCGCACCGGGGATGCCGCCTATATCGCGCGCATGGAGGCGGCGCTGAGGGATCTGCGGCAGGCCCAGTTGGCCAACGGCGCATTCCGCAACTCCTTCTTCGAGAGCAACCCCCTCGAGGGCGGCATGCCGTATGAGCCGGCCATGATGGCCGCCGTCCTGCGTACGGGCCGGTATCTGCAGGAGCAGGGACGGCCCTGGCCCGACGGCACGGCGGCCATGATCGAGCGGTTCGTGGAACGGCGGCTGGTCAAGGAGCTCTGGAACAAGGTCCTGGGTACGTTCAACAACTGGCTGCAGAGCGAGTTCGAGATATACTCGCCGCCCGCCGTGGCGGCGATCGTGGAGACGCTGTGCGATTACGCGGAGTTGACGGACACGGCGCAGCGCTGGCTGCCATTCGTGACGGGGGCCGCGGACTCGCTCCTGAAAAGCCAGGTCCGCACCGGCCCCTTGGCAGGGGCTTTGCCGGTCTCCAATCGCGAAGGCGCGTCGGCCTCGCCTTACCTGGCGGCCCGCTGCCTGCCTGCGCTGGCGCGCCTGCATCGGTATACCGGCGAGGCCCGCTTCGCTGCGGCCCGCGACGCGCTGACGGACTTCGTGCGCCAAGCCCTGCTGCCGGCTGGCGGCGTCCCCTCCATGGTCTACGCCAACCGTCCGGCACGCGTGGCGCCGCTGTTCCTGGGCGCGACCGCCGGCACGCTGACGGCCCTCGACCGGACGGATAGCCTGGACGCTGCGCTGGCCAGCGTGCACGTGCGCTGGCTGCTCGAACGGCAAACAGCCTCCGGCGCTTTCGATACGGCCGTGGGGTTCGGCGCCGGCGCACCCAAGCCCGGCCGACAGGATTGGCGCGATGCATGGCCGGTGTGCGGCTGGGCGGACAAAGTCTATGCGCTGCTGGCGCGACTCGGCGCGGATACGGTTCCCGCCGCAACCTGCGAACCCGTCCGCCGGACGGTCTGCGTGCGGGGACAACGGGCGGAATTCGCGGAGGATGCCGCCACGATGACGTTGCGAAGCGGAAAGGACGATTGGTTCGTCTGGCGCAAGCGGACGGTCTGGCCGGAGGCCTGCCGGCTGTGAGCGACGGGGCCCGGGTCAGCTATGAAGAAAATTCTGCTGGTTCATGAGACGTTTGGACGCCTGGCCGGGGCGGAACAGAACATCCTGGTCACGGCCCCGCGTTTGCGGGAGGACTTCGCCCTGGCCTGCCTGTACTGGAACCGCAGCGGACGGGACGAGGCGGCTTTCGAGGCCGTTTTCCCCGAGGCCGTTGCCGTGGACTTCGGCGGACCCGCCGTTACGGTCCGGCGCGAGGTGGACCGGGCCCTGGAGCAGTTGAATCCCGACCTGGTCTATGTCCACAAATGCGTCGCGATTCCCGTGCTGGAAGCCCTCGTGGCAGCTGGCCGCCCGCTGGTCCGGATGGAGCACGACCACGACATCTACTGCATGCGCAGCTACAAGTATTTCCCGTGGAACCGGCGCATTTGCGTGAAGCAGGCGGGGCCCTGCTGCCTGTTCCCGTGCCTGGCTTCGATCAAACGCGACCGTTCGCGCGGACGGTTCGGCCTGCAATGGGTCGGCTATGGCCGCCAGATGCGCTGCATCGCGTTGAGCCGGCAATTCACGGCCCAGTTTGTCGTCACCCACTACATGCGCGACGAGCTGATTCGGCAGGGTTTTCCACCCGAACGCATCCTTGTCTTTCCGCCCATCCCCGCGCCCGCGACCACGGCGTTCAGCAGCTCGTTCTCGGCGCGGAACCTGATCGTGTTCGCCGGCCAGATCATCCGGGGCAAGGGGTTGGACGTGCTTCTGCGCGCCCTGGCGCTCTGCCGCGCGCCGTTTGAGCTCGCCGTGCTCGGCTCGGGATCGCACCAGGCCTACTGCGAGAAGCTGACGCGCAAGCTGAAGCTCCAGGACCGGGTTCGTTTCCACGGCTTCGTGTCGTTCGACACGATGGCGGAGATCTACCGCGAGGCAAGTCTGGTCGCCGTCCCGTCCGTGTGGCCCGAACCCATTGCAACCATCGGCCTGGAGGTTCTGCGCTATGGCCTGCCGGTTGTGGGGTTCGACGCCGGCGGCATACGGGACTGGCTGAAGGACGGCGAAACAGGGTTCCTGATCCCCTGGATGAACCTGCAAGTCATGGCCGCGCGGATTGACGAGTTGCTGACTGACAAGGAGCAGGCCCGCCGACTCGGCGCCCAAGGGCGCGCGTTCGTGAACCAAGCCTACGCTTTCGACCCGTACATGGCGCGGATGAAGCGCGTTCTGCTTGCGCTGATGGAGGGACGCACACCGGCCACGGCAGACCACGGACTCGGCGCTCCGGCCCAGCTATGATGACCTACCTGGATTTCTTGAAGTTGGCCAAACCACCGTTCGACGCGGGCCCCGATCCTGCCTTCTTCTTCGAAAGCCGCGCGCACGGTGAAGCCCTCGCGCGCTTGCTGTATTTCGCCGTCGATCGCAGCATGGGGCTTGCCGCCCTGACCGGAGAGATCGGCGCCGGCAAGACGCTGACCCTGCAGGTGCTGGCAACCCGTCTCCGCCCGGATCTCTACCGGCAGGTCATGGTCTTCACAACCACCGGAACGCGCGAGCATGTCCTGCTGGAGATCAACCGTCAACTCAGGGGGGGCGATCGCCCCCCGGGAGCCCCTTCCGACTGTGCCAGCCTCATCCTTGAATTCCAGCGGCTCCTGCGGGAGACCATCGTCGACGGCGGACGCCATCTCCTGATCGTACTCGACGAATCCCAGTTCATGGACGAGGCGTGTCTGGATACGCTGAAATGCCTCACGAATCCGCTCGCGACCGGCGTCTCGCCGGTGAGCGTGATCCTCTCCGGCCAACCGGAACTCAAGGCCAGACTGCGGGCGCTGCCGCAGGTGTACCAGCGCCTGGGACTGATCTATCACCTCGGCTATCTGACGCGAGAGGAAGTCCCCCCCTACGTGCGCCATCGCCTGGCGGTGGCGCAGGCGCCGCAGGCGGAGCTGTTCGACAGGGACGGCCTGGACCTGCTTTTCGAGTTCTCCGGCGGGTGTCCCCGCCAGATCAACAGGGTCTGCAAACTGGCTGTGGACCGGGCATGCCTGTTGCGGCAACCGGCCATAGACGCTAATATGCTTCGGTTGATCACAGAGGATTTCGAGGCGCAATTCGGCTGATGCGATCTTATGAGCGACACCCAACACGCTTCCCGGCAGGGGTTCAGCATCCGCGACCAGTTCGCGGGGCGGAGCGACGCGCTGCCGGGCGCCGCCGGGCACATGCAGCCGCCGTCGTCGCCGGAAGCAGGTCCCCCCCGCGAAAAGGACCCCGCGCTCCCGCCGCTGCGCCGCCCCGTAACGGCGGAGAACATGCTCCAGCACATCGACTGGGCCAAGTTGCGCCGGGGGCTGCTTCGGCGGGCATGGCTGATTGTTCTCGCGGGCATCGTGAGCACGGGCCTGGGATTGTTTGGGGCGATGAGAGCCGGCCGCGTCAGGTACGACGCGCATGCCAGCATCCTCTATCGAACGGAACGCCAGAAGCAGGCGTTGGCCGCTTCCGGCTCGGCGTTCGCGATCCAGGGACTGGCCCGCAGCACGGCGTTGAGCCTCCTGCGCCGGACCAGTAACATGGACACCGTGCGCACCAATCTGCATCTCGCACTGACCGCGGAAGAACTCCGGTGGCGCGTTCAGACCAAGTCGGACAAGAACTCTGAAATCGTCGTCTTGACCGTTGACGATCTGCCCACGGCCGATTCCGCGGTGCAGGTCGCCAACGAGGTCGTGCGCGTCGCGCTGGCCGACAACCGCGACTTCTACCGCTCTCAAGCCGTCCAGGCCGCCGAGCAGTTCCAGCAACAGGCCGGCCTGGCCCGCAAGGAATTGGAGACGCTGAACGATCAGCTGACGGCCTTTCAGGCAACCAATCGCCTGCTGGAAACGGCAGCCGATACCAAGGCTTTTCTCGACAGCGTGGCGCTTGTTTCTGAACGCCTCAGCGCGGCGCGGATCGCGTACGATTCGCAGCTGCTGCGGATCGAGAACTATCGCAACATCATCGCCAAGCTGCCTGACGAGGTGCTGCGGGAGTCGTACGAGGACAACCCGCTGAAACAGCGTCTATCCAACACCGAACTGGCCCTGATGGAAGCCCGCACGCGGTACGGGCCGGACAATCCCCGCGTCAAGACCATGGAGGACGAAATCAAGGAGATGCGCCGCACCCTGACCGACAAGTCCGTCGACGCGAACCGCGAGCGCGTTTACGAACCGAACCCGGCCAAGCGGCAGTTCGAGCAGGAACTACTGCGACTGGAAGCCGAGAGGAGCGTCCTCGAACAAGCCCTCAAGCAAGTCACCGAAGAGCGGACCGAAGTGGAGCGTAGATTCGCCCACCTGCCCCGTCAGCAGATTGAGCTGGCGGGCTTCCTGCAGCGGCGGGCGGCAGCCGATGAATTGTGCCGGGCGTTGGAGAAAAGCGTCAGCGAGGCAAGATTCTCGGCGGCGTTGGACCTCAGCGACTTCGAACCCATGGAGCCGGCCCGCACGGCGACGGCCAGGCGCTCAAAACTGGCCTTGCTGCTTCCCCTCCTGGCGCTTCTGGCCGGCCTGACCGGCGGAGCCGGCCTGTGCGTGGCCGTCGAACTCCTCGATCCGAAACTGAGGACTTCCCGGCAGATCGAACTCGCCTACAACGCGCCCTGCCTTGGAACCGTGGCGACGACCGATGCCGCCGTGCTGGCGGACGCATTCCTGCCAGTCTGTCGGGCTGTCTATCAGCGGTGCGGCCAACGGTCCGCCGCGGGCGGGCCGCGCCTGCTGACAGTTCTGAGCGCGCGCACGGGGGAAGGCAAGAGCACGCTGGCATTCCAGGTGGCCCGCTACTGGGCCGGACTGGGCGTGAAGACCGCCTACCTGGACTTCGATGCCGCCGCCAACCCGGTCTTGCGCGTGCCGCCGACCCTGCGCGGAATCGAGGACTACCTCTCGGATGAGGCCGAGTGGGCGAGTGTGTGCTTCGTTCAGGAGAACGTGACCTGTCTGAAACTCCTGGCCGACACCGGGGACCTGCCGGAGCGCCTGCACGGCAAAGCCATGGTGCGCCTCCTCGACACGCTTCGGGCGCAATGCGGCTGCGTGGTGATCGAGGCCCCAGCCTCCTTGGAAAGCCGGAGTGCGGAACTGCTCGCCCTGCTGACTGACAGTCCCATCTGGGTGATCGATGCCTCGCGCACCGCACGGGCGACCGTGAACCTGGCCTTCGACGATCTGGATCGTGCCGGCATTCGCCCCATCGGCATCGTTCTGAACTTCGTCGAGGCTGCGTTTGCCGGGCATGGATAAGGATAGGACTAACGACATGGTTGCTGCCCGACAAGGCCTGGACACGGCGCTGCGGACGATCGGCAGGACCTGTCTGGCTCTGGCTTGCGTCTTCTGCGAGGCAGCGTCACCGCCGCCCTCGCCAGCCGGCGCGCCACCCGTGGTCGCGACAAACGCCGCGACGCTTGCGCCTGTTCCCGCAGTTTCGCCTGTTCCCGCGGTTTCGTCTGTTTCAGCGGCGCTGCCCGCCAAGTACTTCCTGCCCTACGATCCTTCCACCTTCCGCCTGTCCGTCGGCGACGTGGTGGAAGTGACGGTCTTCGGCTTCGAAGATACGACAGCCGTCACCCCGATTGCGCCCGACGGAAGACTCTACTACCTCTTCATGGCTGGCATCCCGGCCGCGGGCCGCGCCCCGGCCGACGTGGAGCACGAGCTGGAAATGGGTCTGGCGCGTCTCTTCAATCAGCCCAGAGTATCGGTACTGCCCCGGCAATTCGCCAAGAACCGCTTCCTGGCGCTCGGCAAACTGGTATACCCGGGCTCATATCCGCTGGAGAGTGCGTTGACCCTGCGCCAGGCGCTGGCCCGGGCGGGCGGGCTGGCCCAGGGCATCTATCGCGGCAGCACCATTCAGCTGGCCTCGCTCAAGGACAGCTACCTCCTGCGCGATGGGGAACGCGTGCCGATCGACTTCGAATCGCTCGTGAACCGCAACGACGCCTCCCAGGACATTTATGTAAGACCGGGAGATGTCCTCTACATCGCGTCCGGGCTCGGCCAGGAGGTGTACCTGATGGGCGCCGTAAGCGAGCAGAAGACAGCGGCTTACACCGACGGGTTGACGCTGGTCCAACTCCTGTCCGGCTCATCCGAGCGGGGTGGCGGCTATCGATCGGACGCCCGCCTCGACCAGGTGCTCATCCTCCGGGGCGCGCTCGACAATCCCCAGCCCATCGAAGTGGATCTGGCCAGCATCCTGGTGGGCCGGGAGCCGGACGTGGCCCTGTTACCCGGCGATATCGTGTACGTCCCCGAGAAGCCGTTCCGCTTCGCGCGCCAGCTTGCGCGGGCGGTCGTGCTGACCTTCGTCCGCACGTTCGCTTCCGAATATGGCGCCGCGTTGGTCGAGGAAACCATCTTCCGCACAGGCGCTGCCGCCGTGCCCGAGAACAGCAACCATGAAGGAGCATCCACTGAATCCTCCATTCTGCCCGTTACGGAGTTGCCTGCTCCGGCTCCGCAGCCGTGAATGCCTGCCGGTTGTGGCGGCGGCGCTGCTGACGGCTTCCGGTTGCGTCGCGCCAGGCAAGGGGCGCGCGCTGCCGCCAGCCGGCGGCGCACCGCCCTTGGCCTGCGAACGGTTCGACTTCACGTCCCCGCCGGCCAGCAACGCCGCGGCGGAGGAGGTGGCGGAACCGTACCGGCTGGGGGTCGGAGACGTGTTGGGCGTGTCCGTGTACGGCGAGGAAGGCAGCCTGCGCGAGGCGCCCGTGGATCCCAACGGCAACATCATCTACATGCTCGTCGGGTCGTTGCCGGCCGCGGGCCGCACCATCGACGAAATCCGCGCCGATATGCAGAAACGCCTCGCGACCCAACTCAAGCACGGCGTGGTCAACGTCGTGCCTGTGCGTTTCGGCAGTCAGACGTACACCATTCTCGGGGAACTGAACTACCCTGGCACCTACCTCCTGCAGGGCCGGACGACGGTGCTCGACGCCATCGCCAAGGCCCGCGGCATTCGCACCGGCTATTTCCGCAACTCGACGGCCGAGATGGCCGACTTCAAGCACGCCACGCTGATGCGGCAGGGGCGTCTGCTCCCCCTCGATTTCGACGTTCTCCTGCACCACGGAGACGCGACTCAGAACATTGAGATCAGGAATGGGGATATCCTCACCATTCCGTCCTCACTGGTCCGCAGCATCTACGTACTGGGCGAAGTCAACTTCCCCCGGACGCTCGGCTTCTTCTCGTCGGTATCCCTGATCCAGGCGCTCACGGAGGCCCGCGGACTCAAGTCGACATCGGACGGCCGGGTCGTCATCGTGCGGGGTTCGCTCTCCCGGCCCGAGGCGCGGGTGGCCGACTACAACCGGATGATCAAGGGGCAGGAGGCGGATTTCCGGCTGTCGCCCGGCGATATCGTGTATGTGCCGCCACGCCGTCTGGCATTCCTGCGCGAGATCGTTCAGGTGGCGATATCGGCTTACGCCACAACGGTATCCGCCGAAACCGCGGTGCAGTTGCACCTCAAGACCAGCGGCACGACGGGAAGCCCGCAGCGCCCCATCATTGTGCCATAAAGGACCACGCCGTGACGGTACGCCCCCCAGACATCGTCGAGACCAGCCACCCCGGGAGCGCGGCAGCGCCGCAAGATCCCGCCTATTTCTCGCGCGAGGCACTCGGCGGTCTGCCCTGGATGATTCTGAACAAGGTCTGCATGTTGTTCGTTTACATGGGCCTTTCCATTCTCACGGTGCGCCTGCTCGGTCCGGAGGAGTATGGCCGCTTCAGCCTGATCCGCAATATCACGGATTACCTCGTGGTGTTCTGCGCCCTGGGGTTCGACGTCGCTCTGCTGCGCTTCATTCCCGAGTTGACCGCCCATCGCAACCGGGCCGGACTGCGCCGCTTGCTGGTCCGGGCCCTGGCGCTCCAGCAGGTTGCAGCCCTTCTCGCGCTGGCGGCCCTGCATGTCGCGAAGCCGTGGCTGGACCGGTGGTTCCACATGGACTTCCACGGGCTCCTCGTTCCCGCGGGCCTTTTGCTGGCCGCCACCGTGCTCAAGGACTCGCTCAACAACGCGTTCACGGCCCTCTTCCGGGCGCGAACCGTCGCGCTGCTCTCCCTCGTCAACGGGGTCATCTGGCTCGCGTGCCTGGTCGGGATCTTGCGCTCGCGGCCAGAGGCCGCCATGGCGCTCACGGCCCAAACCCTCTCGCTGCTGCTGGTGTACGGCGTCAGCCTCGTCATGCTCACCCGCCTGGTGCGCGACCTGCCCTGGCGCTCCCCGCCCCGTGGCATCGGCCGGCAGCGTGCGCTGGCGCTATCGCTGCCGACCATGCTGAACACCATGCTGCGCATGCTCATGATGAAGTACACGGAGGTCTTCTTTCTGGGCGCCTATTTCACCCCGGCCATCGTCGGATACTACGATCTGGGCTACTCGACCCCGCAGCTGGCGCTCACCCTGATCCCCGCCGCGCTTCAAACCCTGTTCACCTCGGCCTTCGCCCAATCCTATGCGCGTGACCCGAGTTGCCTGGGACGCTTGATCGATTCGGTGTACAAACTGACGATTCTGATCGTGGTGCCGCTCGCGGCCTTCGGTTTCTTCTTCGCCCCGCGCGGGATTGCCCTCCTGTATGGCCAGGCCATGGCCCCCGCCGGCCCCGTTGCCGCGGCATTCTGCATTCTCCACGTTCTGCCGCTCATTTCCACGCCACTCTCGATGGCCATCACCGTGAAGGAGAAGGTCCTGCAAATGCTGCCGTATATGCTCTTGCAGGTCGGTGTGAACCTTCTGCTCGACTGGCTTCTCATCCCGCGTTACGGCATGCCGGGCGCCGTGGCTGCGGTCGCCGGCACATTCGTGCTGACCATTCCCTGGCGCCTGCACGCCGTGCGGGGCATCCTCGGCGGCATCAATTTCCCGACCGGCTTCTTCGTGCGCCAGGTTCTCGCCACGGGCGCGCTGGCCGCGCTTCTGAGCCCGCTGGCGCCCCGCCTGAACATCGCCTCCCTCGCGCTTGTCGGCGCTGCCTACCTTGCGCTTTACCCCGTGCTGATCCGGATCCTCCGCCTGGTCCGCCCGGAAGACGTGGCGGATCTGCGGGCGCTCGGCATCGCACGCGTGAACCGTGCGCTGGACATTCTGACCGGCCCACGGCGGGTCCGGACGACAGGAGGCAAGCCATGAAGCTTCTTTTGGGCGGTGTGCCCTTCGGGCGCAACAACGTTGGCGATGAGGCGATTCTGGAATGCGCGGTGCGAATCCTCAGGGAAGCGCGACCGGATGCGCAGATCAGCGTCAGCACCGATGACGGACCCGCAACGGCCCGGAAACTCCGCGTGCGCCCGGTGCCGCTGTTCGGCTTTGCCCCGCCCTACAGCCGCACCGAAATGGCGCACGAACTGCGCACCCACGACGTGTTCATCTGGGCCGGCGCGACCGGCCTGTCGGACTACCCGGAGGTTCCCGTAGCGATGCTCCGCCTCGCCCAGGCCGCTGGCCGCAGAACCGTCGTCTGGTCCGTGGGCATGAACGACGAACTCAACCCGGCAAAGTACCGCCTGCTCCCCGGCAGGCGCCGCACGCTTCTGTCGGCCGTTCGGGCTGTCACGCGCGGGTCATTCGATGCGATAGCCTGGGAGGAGCGTCGTCGGGTCGCGCGAGCGAAGGCGCTCATCGCCACGGCCCTCAACGTGGCGGATCTGGTGGTGGTGCGCGATCCGGAAAGCGCTGCGCAGCTGCGCGGGTGCGGCGTGGCTCGTGACGTGGTCGTTGGCGCCGACTCCGCGCTGGTTCTGGAGGCAGCGGCGTTGGACACCGTGCAACTGCCCGCGCCCCTCCGGGCCGCCCTGGCCGAGCCAGGTCCCCTCGTCGGCTTCTGCGTCTCCGCGCAGCGGGCCATCCGCAACGAAACCAGCTTGATTGCGGTCTTCGATCGCCTGGTGACGGAGCGGAACGCGCGCATCGTGTTCATTCCCATGAACCCCCTGACCGACTCGCAACTCATGGCCGGCTTACACCGGCAGATGCAGCGGCCCGAGCGCGCTTGCGTGCTTGAGGGCCGCTACGAACCCGCCGAGATCCTGGCCGTCGCGTCGAAGATGGACGTCATCGCCAGCAGTCGCCTGCACCTGCTCATTTTCGCTTCCATCGTCCACGTGCCGATCATCGGGATCAGCCGCGGATCGAAGGTGGACAACTTCCTCGCCCCCTTTGGCCTGCGTTCCGTGGGCAGCGTGGAAAACTGCGATTTCCAGGCCCTGCAGGCGGAAACGCTGCGGCTGCTCGACGCGAAACCGGCCTTTGTCGAACGCAGTCGCGCAGTCCGACGCGACCTGCTGACACGGCTCGCTGCCGCCCGCTCGCTGCTGGCGCGCAACATCCTCGGGGCACTGCCCGCCGGAGGCGCATGAACGAGCGAAGCGACCGCTCCGCCTCCGGGACCGCCCGTGGCGCCGGCCGCAAGGACGACACAGCCAGACCGGCTCGCCAGGATGAACGGGCCGTCGAGATTGAGGAGAGGATTCGGGGCGAGGGCGCCGGCACGACACCATGAAACCCGACCGCACCGGACGGGAGTGACAGGAGACCTATGAGACGACCAGCACAACCGAAGAAGCGGGGGCAACCCGCGGTAGCCGCACGGGACCTTCTTGACCGTGTGCGCCGACATCTCGTTTCCGCGCGCGGAACAACGCCGGAGCGAGCCACCGACTACGATGTCTGGTTCTGCGTGTGCCTGGCCATCCGCGAACTCGCGATGGAGCGGATGCTGCGGGACCCCGCCACGGCCCATGAATCGGCGGGCGGAAAGCACGTGCATTATCTCTCGCTCGAATTCCTGATTGGCCGACTGTTGCTGAACAACGTCGCGGCCGTGGGCCTGACGGAGGCATTCGGGGGCGTCGCCCGGTCCCTGCATCGGACCGAGGAGGATATCGCCAACCTGGAGCCGGACGCCGGTCTCGGGAACGGAGGGCTGGGCCGGCTGGCCGCTTGCTACCTTGACTCCCTGGCAACGCTGGGCTATGCGGCTGTCGGGCATGGACTGCGTTACGAACACGGCATGTTCCGGCAGGAACTCGACAATGGGTGGCAATCCGAACAGCCCGACGACTGGCTGAAACTTGGCAATCCGTGGGAGATCGTCCGCCCGGAACATGCTGTCAGCGTTCTTGCCTACGGCCGGACAACCGCTGTCGCCCGCCGGAAAGGCGCCGAGCACCCGATCTGGACGGACTGGCAGATGATCGAGGGCGTCCCGTACGACGTGCCGGTCATCGGCTGGGGCGGGGCACGCGTCAACATGCTCCGGCTGTGGAGTTCGCGGGCCGCGCAGGGCTTCCGCCTCGAGGTTTTCAACCGGGGCGACTATGTGCGCGCCGTCGAAGAGAAGAACTGGGCCGAGACCATCACGAAGGTTCTGTATCCATCCGACAGCACGCACGCCGGGCGCGAACTGCGACTGCTCCAGGAGTACTTCCTCGTCGCCTGCGCCATCCGGGACATCACGCGGGCGTTCGGCCCCTCGCGCCGCGACTGGCGCCGCCTGCCGGACGCGGCGGCCGTGCAGATGAACGACACGCACCCGGCCCTGGCGGTGGCGGAGTTGATGCGCTGTCTTGTCGACGAAGAGGACGTCCCCTGGGATGTCGCCTGGGATGTCACCGTGCGCACCCTGGCATACACCAACCACACGCTTCTGCCGGAAGCGCTCGAGAAGTGGCCCATCCCCCTGTTCGAGCGGGTCTTGCCGCGGCACTTGCAGATCGTGTATGAAATCAACGCGCGCTTTCTGCGCCATGTGGCCGAGGTGTTTCCGGGCGATGCCGACCGCATCCAGCGCCTGTCCCTGATCGAGGAGGGCGACGTCAAACAGGTCCGCATGGCGCATCTCGCCATCGTCGGAAGCCACGCCGTCAACGGGGTCGCGCAACTGCACTCCGAGCTCTTGCGCACGCGTGTGACGGCGGACTTCGCGGCTCTCTGGCCTGACAAGTTCTGCAATGTGACGAACGGCGTGACGCATCGCCGTTGGCTTCGGCTGTGCAATCCGGAGCTGGCCGACCTCATCACGGGACGCATCGGCGACGGCTGGATTCTCGATGCGGAGCAGCTGCATGGACTTGAGCCGCACGCGAGTGAGCCGGCCTTCATTGACGACCTGCGCCGGATCAAGCGCCGGAACAAGGAGCGGCTCTGCCGGCTGGTGCAGGACCGTCTCGGCGTCTGCCTCGATCCGGCGACGCTCTTCGACGTACAGGTCAAGCGACTCCACGAGTACAAGCGCCAGATGTTGAACGTCCTGCACATCATCGCCCTGTACTTGCGCCTCCGCGACCAGCCCTCCCTGGAGGTTGTCCCTCGCACGTTCCTGTTCGGCGCAAAGGCCGCACCCTCGTACGCGACGGCGAAACTCATCATCAAGCTCATCAACAACCTGTCGAAGACCTTTGCGGCGGACCGGCGGTTGCGCGACCGCCTCCGCGTGGTCTTCCTGCCGGACTACAACGTGTCGCTGGCGCAAGTCATCATCCCGGCAGCCGATCTGTCCGAGCAGATATCCACGGCCGGCACGGAAGCGTCAGGAACGGGAAACATGAAACTCGCACTCAACGGGGCCCTGACCATCGGCACATGGGACGGCGCCAATATTGAAATTGCCGAGGCGGTGGGGCTCGACAATATCTTCATCTTCGGCCACCGCGCAGAGGAGCTGGAGGCGCTGCGCGCGACCTACCACCCACTGGAATGGGCGGCGCGCGACCCCGAACTGCGGGCGGTGCTGGACGCCTTGCAGCACGATGCCTTCTGCGCCGGCGAGCCCGGCCTCTTCCAGGATCTCTGGCGCGCGCTGACCGAGTGGGGCGACTACTACTTCCACCTGGCCGATTTCCGCTCTTACGTGGACGCACAGGCTCGCGTGGCCGACCTGTATCAGGCCCCCGCCGCCTGGGCCCACCGCGCCGCGCTGAACGTGGCGCGCATGGGTCGTTTTTCCAGCGACCGCTCGGTGCGCGACTATGCGCGGCGGATCTGGGATATCCAGCCGGCCACTGCGCCGTCAGAAAGGAGTCCGTCATGACGCCCCCGGAAACGTGCGACAGCCTGCGGCCCCCGGACCAGGAGCTGAGCATCACATGGTTTCAGGACCTGATACCGGACCTCGCGTCTCGCGCGGAAGCGTTTCGCACGACGTCGGACGGCGTGGGCGACGAACTCCTGCGCCTGTTTGCCGAGCAGATCAGGCTGGCCATTTACGCCCTGCGCGATGCCATTGCGACTGGCGATGTCAACGGTATCCGCGAACAGGCCCACTCGTTGCTGGGCATGGGCGGTACGGCGGGGTCTCCCGAGATCTCCGTGGTTGGCGATGAGCTGAGCAACTGTGCGAAGAAGGGCGACATCGCGCGTTGCGGCGAGTTGACGATGCGCCTTGACAGATGGCAGCTCAGCTGGACTCCGGCGCTGGCGCCAGGCGGCGTGGCGTCGCTCCCCGGCTCACCGCGCCTGGCGGGGCGGATTCTCGTCGTCGACGACATGCTGGCGAACCGGCAGTTTCTGCGCAAGCTCCTCACCGAAAACGGTGCGAAGGTCACCGAAGCCGACAACGGCGAGCGCGCGCTCGATCTGGCGCGGGAGACGGCCCCGGATCTCGCCCTGGTGGATGTCATGATGCCGGGCTTGTCCGGCTTCGAGGTGTGCCGGCGGTTGACCGAGGATCCGGTCACGTGCCATGTGGCCGTCATCATTGTCACCGCGCGCTCGACCGTGGAGAACGTCGAACACGCCTTTGTACTGGGCGCGTTCGACTACATCCGTAAGCCGTTCCATGCCCGCGAGCTCCTGGCCCGTGTGCGCAACGCGCTTCAGCTCAAGCGGCAGAACGACGAACTCCGTCATTGGCAGACCCGCATGGTGCATGAGTTGGATGCCGCCGGAGCCCTGCAACGGAAACTCCTGGCCACGGATCCGTTTTTCGGCCGGTCCATCGAAGTCCGCAGCGCTTACCAATCCAGCATGAGCGTCGGCGGCGACGTCTTCGACACCATCCGTTTGCCGAACGATCGTGTGTGCGTCTATGTCGGCGACGTCGCCGGACACGGGGTGGGCCCGGCCATGATTTCCACGCTGCTCAAGGCCCTCGTGAGCGAAGTCGCCAAGGAGTATGCCGATCGCGGGCCGGCAGCGATGTGCAACGAGATCCACCGCCGCTTCCGCTACTACGTCACCAACCCGGAAGTCTACGCTACCCTGTTCATTGTGGTCTTCGACGCCGAGGGACGGCAGTGCGTCGCCTTCAATTGTGGCCATCCCATGCCGCTGGTATTCGACGCTCACGGCGGCGCGACGCTCCCGTTTCCCGACCGCGGCGGATTACCGATCGGTCTCCCGTCGGGCAGCGGCGCAGACCCCTACTCCGCCGGAAGCGAAGTGCAGACGACCCTTCCGCCGGGCGCTGCCATGTTCGTCTTCACCGACGGCCTGCTCGAGGCGCGGCAGGCGGATGGCGGCGAATCCTGCGGCTCGGAGAACCTTGGCGCGCTCCTGGCAACCGTGGCGCGCCAGCCGGCCAGCGTGGATCCGGCCCGCGATACGCTGAGCCGCCTGGCCGGTCAGGGGTATCAGCTGGACCAGGACGATTGCACGCTGCTCGTGGTGCGCACACTCGACCCAGCCGGGCTCCGTCTTGACCGGGCGATTGCGCCCACGCATGCGCAGGTGGCTGAACTCGCCAATGCAGTCGAACGCATCCTGTGCCAGGAAGGGTGGTCCGCGGAGGCAACCTGCGCGGCGCAGTTGCTCGTCATGGAGCATGGCGCCAACGTGGTGGACCACGCCAAAGCCCCGCCGGACTCCCGCATCGGCCTCCAGCTGCGTCTGACGGATCGACAGGCCTGGCTGCTGTTCCGCGACGACGGACGGGAATGGGACTTCCAGGATCGACTGGCGTTTTCGCTGCGGCAACCCAACAACTCCGACCGGGGCCGCGGACTGCGCATCATCCGCTCGATCGCGAAGCATATTGACGTCGTCCGCCGCGATCGGGAGAATGCAATATTGTATGTCGTGGACCGAGCCTTCCGTGTAGAGTCGGCGGCGGAGGGGAAAGGGAGCGCTTCCCATGAGTGAATCCATCTACCAGGCTCGCATGGAGCTGTTCAAGACGCTGGCCTTGCCCGTCTCGCAGGCCAGCGTCCGCCGCCTGCGACGGCGGCAGGCCCTCAAACTGGCCGCGTGGGAGTTGAGCCTGCGCAGCCTGTTCCTGTGCAAGCGCACGATCGACATCGTCGGCGCGACGGCCGGACTCCTGCTGCTGTCTCCGCTGTTCTTCGCGGTGGGGCTGGCCATTGTGCTGGAGGATGGCTGGCCGGTGCTCTTTGCCCAGACCCGCGTCGGACAGTATGGCCGCTTGTTCAAGTTCTACAAGTTCCGCTCCATGGTGCGCAATGCCGACAAACTCAAGGATACGCTCGTGGCGCAGAACGAATCGGGGGACGGGGTCATATTCAAGATGAAACGGGATCCGCGCATCACCCGCGTCGGCCGCTTCATCCGGCGGTTCAGCATCGACGAAATGCCGCAATTCCTGAATGTCCTGCTCGGGGACCTGGCGCTGGTGGGTCCGCGCCCCCCCGTCCCGCGCGAAGTGGCGCAGTACACCCTGGAGGAGCGGAAACGGTTGCACGCCAAGCCCGGTCTCACCTGCCTGTGGCAGATCCAGGGCCGTTCCGAGATTCCCTTCAAGGAACAGGTGCGGTTGGACATGCAGTACATCCACAGTCAGAGTCTCTGGAATGACATCGTGATTCTCTTGAAGACCGTGCCCGCGGTCCTGCTCGGCCGCGGAGCCTACTAGCAAGCAAGAAGGGGGATGGTATGAATGTGCGTCTTGAGGTGCGGGAGGGCCGCGGGCTCGTCACCGTCAGCGGTGCTTTGAACGCTGCCAGCGTGGATTCCTTTCGGGATCAGTTCTCCCGCTGGCAGAACGAGAACGACTCTGTCCGCCAGATCGTGCTGGATCTGGCCGCGATGGACTTCATCGACAGCGCGGGGTTGGGGGTCTTGATCGCCATGCTCAAGCGGGTGAGCGAGCAAGGCGGAGACATCCGCATCGCGCGCCTGCAGAAGAAGGCCCGCATCGTGTTCGAGATCACCCGCGCCTACAAGATTTTCGAGATCTTCGACTCCACCGAGGAGGCGCTCAGGGCCAGCGTATGAAGGCCGTGTTCCATACCGGTACGCCGGCGGCGTGGGGGCTCGAACTGGGAGATCGACCCTGGTGCCTGGCGCCTGTCGGTGGCAAGCCACTCCTGGAGCACTGGCTGGAATGGGCGTCTGCATTGGGCGTTGAGGAAGTGCGACTGGTGCTCGGGGACGGGGCCGACGAGGTCGAGGCGTATTGCGGCGATGGCAGCCGCTGGGGACTGAAAGCGGACTACGGGTTCCTGAAGAACACCGCCGACCCTGCGGCCTATCTGCGCCGTTCTCCAGAGCAATGGCGGACGGGCCTGCTCTACATTTGCGGACCGCTCTTCCCGCGGCGCCTTGGCCCGCCGCCCTGGCCCCGGCCGGACGAGGGCGGCCCATGGCTGTTCCAGGACGAGATCGGAACCGTCTGCCTGCTCAGCCGGCAGTTCCCGGAGATCCAGGCCTTTCTGCGCGGCTCCCCGCTTGCCGCGAAAGGGGTGTGGGCCGACCTGGGCCTCAGCCCGCTGACGATCCGCGATGTGCAGGCCTATTACGACCTGAACATGCGCCTCGTCGGCGGCGAGAGCAGCCTCTATGTGTCCCAGGGCTATCTGAAGCTGGACGGATCCTCGATCGGGTCCAACGTTCAGATTCTGCCGTCGGTTGAACTGCGCCCGCCGCTCATTATCGGCAACGACTGCCGCATACACCCCATGGCCGTGGTCGGGCCGAATGTGGTTATCGGGAATCACGTGATCGTCGACCGGCAAACGGAGCTCGCGGAATCCGTCGTGCTCGACGGCACGTATCTGGGGCGGAATCTCGAAATCAAGGGCAAGATCGTCAGCGGCTCGCGCGTGATCGCCCCAGCCGACGGCGCCGTCATCGAGGTCGCTGAGCCATGGCTGCTTGCACACCTCCGGGCCCATGCCCCTGTCAAAGACCTCCTGCGGGGGCTGGCAGGCTGGGCGCTCGCGGTCGCTCTGGCGCTCGCCCAGACCATCCCCTTCGTCCTGCTCTATCCCCTGATCCACCTGGGGCGGCTCGGCCGCTATCGACGCTCCCGGCGGTTGGGCCCGGGAGGGCGCCTCGTGCGTTTCCCATTCTGGACAACCCTGAACGCACACTCGCGCTTGGCGCGGGTGTTTGTCGGCCTCAGCCTGGACCTCTTCCCTTTGCTGGCGCTCGCAGCACTGGGCCGCCTCTGGCTCTGCGGGCACGCCCTCCTGCATCCGGAACGCGATCAGGCCTTGCGCAAGCGGCTGCACAACTACTTCCCCGCCGCGCTCGGCTACCACACCCGGCACATCGGATCCGGCGACCGGGCGGCGGAGACCGTACAGGCTCTGTACTACGAGCGCTATCGCTCGCTGGCAGAGGATCTGCGGACCGTCCTGCAAACGCTGACAGGGAGATTCCTGGACGCGCTTTCCCGGGAACCGGATGCCGGCGCCTGATCAGCGCAACCGATCCTCCACGGCCTGCCACATGGCGACCACCTTCTCGCAATAGACGCGCTCGTCGGGGTGCAGGAGCTCCAGCACAACGTGCGCGCACTGGCGCGTGGGCTGCACATGTTTCGCATACATGGGTTCGACCTCTCGATTCCACTGCGCCAGGATCTCCGCCTCGCTCCGACCGCGCTCCCGCACATCACGCCGCAACCGGCGCAGCAAACGCTCCTCAGCCGGGACATCCACGAAGAAGCGCAGATCGAAGACATCCCGCAGCGCCGGCGTAACGAAAATGAACAGTCCCTCGACAATGATCAGAGGGACGGGGCCAACACGCCGCACGGCTCCCGCCCGGCGATGCAGCGCGAAATCGTAGATGGGCAGCGGCACGGACCGCCCGGCCTTCAAGGCGTCAAGGTCCTTCGCCAACCCGGCGAGATCCAACGCGGCCGGATCGTCGAAATTGTACTCGTCGGGGGAAATTCCATCCGGCAAGCCCAGGTAGTAGTCGTCCTGCGAGACCACGACACCCCCGACATCCGCCGTCAACTCCCGCAGACCGTTGGCCAGCGTCGTCTTGCCGGAACCTGACCCACCCGCAATCCCCACGATAAGCGGCCGATGCATAGACGGGAGTGTCGCCCCACCCCGCGTTCCCCGCAAGGGAAAACCGCGGAGGAGCGGGAAGAAGGTCTCCTCTTACGCTTCGCCGCACCACTGCGGTCCGACGCAATCCGGCAACTCGGGAGCTCCCACGGGATCCGCTTCGGGATAGAGGCCTGGACCCCTACAGGCGATGCTGCGCCCTGTGCGCTCAGTTCTGTCTTCTCAGGCCCTGTGGCGTGCGATATAAGAGCGCTTGAATGACAAACGATGTCAACGGCCCTCATGGCGTCCTTCCCGCCCACGGCACAGAATTGTGTTCCTGCCCCCACGGAACGCAACACACGGTGCTCGTGGTTGATGACGAGGAAGCCCTCCAGCGCGTGGTGCAGGTTGCGCTTGGCGCCCGATTCAACGCGATCTATGCCCGGAACACGCGCGAAGCGGATGCCTTGCTGCTGGAGCACCCCATCCAGGTGGTCGTGTGCGACCACCTCATGCCAGGCGAGAACGGCCTGGATTTCCTCGTGCGCATGCGTCAGTCGCACCCTCTGGTTTCGCGAATCCTGCTGACGGGATGCGATGATCGCGAGACGATTCTCGCAGCCATTAACCGCAGTGGCGTGTGCCGCTACCTCACCAAGCCCGTCTGCCTCGGGGAACTGCTCCAGGCCGTGGAGGATGCCACGCGGCTGCATGCGTCGGCCGCGCGCTACGCGGGGCTTGGAAAGGACAATGCGGACCTGCGCAGCTCACTGCACAGACTGCTGTCGCGATCGGCGGCCCCGTACGAGTCTCCCGTCAAACTGCTGGCGGTCTCCTTGCTGGGACTGGTGACCGTCCTGGCAGCCGCGCTCTTTGTGGGACTGCTGGTATTCGTGGTCCTCTATGCCTTGAAATCCGCATTGGGGATAGACTTCTTCCCGAACTGGAGCCACTCGGAAGTCCTGTAGTGCAGGTGGCTCGCCTGCCGCGTGGGTCGTCAGTCTGCCGCCCACTGCCGATGCATCGATGCAGCCCTCACCCCACATTGACATTGCCCGCGTACGGTGGCCGGGGTTAGAATGGCTGGAGGTCAGGGGAGTCACACATGCTCGTTACTGTCGGCGTCTTGGCGTGGAATGAGTCGGAGGTAATCGGGTCCACGCTCCGCTCGCTGTTGGAGCAAAGCCTTGTCCGGGAGTTGGCGGGATCTGCGCACCGGTTGGAAGTGGTGGTCGTACCCAACGGCTGCTCGGACCATACGGCAGAGGTCGCTGCCGAAGCCCTGTCGGCGGGCGCCGCCGCCTTGCCGGCCGACAGGTTCGTGTGGCGGGTACATACCCTGGCTGAACCCGGCAAGGCCAATGCCTGGAATCAATTCGTTCATCGATTCAGCGACCCGGCGGCCGACTACGTGTTCCTGATGGACGCGGACATCCGGTTCACCCACCCAGATACGCTGAAGAACATGCTGCTCGTGCTGGAACAGACCCCGCACGCCGGCATCGCCACCGACCTGCCGCAGAAGCACGTCCTCTTCAAGACGCACAAGACCATCTTCGATCGCATTTCGCTCGCCATCGGCCAGATGACCCAAGCCGCCCCGGCACAACTGACGGGGCAGCTGTATGGTGCCCGCGGACCCCTGCTCAGGCGGATCCACATGCCGGCTGGCCTCATCGCCGAAGACGGTTTCGTCAAGCACATGGTCTGCACGAACTTGTTCACCCAGCCTGCCGACAACCTGCGGATCGTCCGCGCGCCCAACGCGTCACATGTCTTCGAGTCCTACACGCGCATCGTGGATATCTTCAACAATCAGCGCCGCCAGCAGATCGCGCATGCGATCTACAGCTATCTTCGCGACTACATCAGGCCCCGGGTCGGCGAGAGGGATGCCGGCCAGATCATCGCCGAGGACAACCTGCGGGATCCGGATTGGTTCCGTGCACTGATCGGGGAGCGAGTGAAACAGGGCGGGGCGTGGGTCATGTATCCCGGCGCTTTCGCGGTCCGATTCAAACGCCTGCGGAACCTCTCCCCGCTTCGCGCGCTGCTCAAGCTCCCCGTGGCCATGGCTGCCTTCTTGATGGACGTCGTCATCCTCGTCGCCGCCAACCGCCGCCTCAAGAACGGCCACCTCGCGGGCGTCTGGAAGGACACGAAGTCCTACGCGCTGGCTCAAGTCGACACTTCTGCCTCTGCGCAGGCCAAAGGCAAGTGAGCGCCCCTCAAACGCCGTCCAACAGCGCGGGCACCTCGTTGAGCATCAGGTTGTGAATCTCGTTGATGCGGCGCACTGAACCGGGAATCGGCCGGTTGCTCAGCAGGGTGGCAAACGAGTCCGGATCGTGCGGATGGAAACCATGAATCCCGGCCATGCGGGTTCCGCCCATGTAGCTGGGTACAATCTGAACAGCCGAGTGCATGAGGAAAATGAGGTCGCCATACATGCGATCCTCGAAGTAGACACCCAGTGCGCGCAGTTCGTCGTCGCTCAACAACCGGCCCCGCGGATGAGCGGAGAGGAGACCGACAAGCGTGGCGCGAGCCTCGTCGGTCAGCGCCCAGAAACGACCCATGGTCGCGTCATAGAACGCGACGTAGTCCTTCCCGTAGGCGAGGCCCAGCCTCTGCACATCGGCGATCAGGTCGTATCCACCCGTGGTGTTGTGCATGCCGTGATCGGTGAACACGTACCACGACACGTCCTCGTAGTCCGCCTCGGCGGCTGCAATCGTCTCGCGCACCTGCCTATCGTACCAGCGCAGCAACTCGGCGACCTGCGGACCGCTGTTGCCGATCTTGTGCATCAGGGCGTCCAACTGCCCCAGTGAGACATAGGCGAAGTCTATCGCGTTCCGTCCCAGTTCGCCGCGTAGCGCCGTGAAGCGCGCCGCATCGGACGTGCCGCTTTGGTGCACGTAGTACGGCATGCCCCGCGCCTCGAGCCGGTTGAAGATCGTCCGGCCACGCACCAGGCCTTCGCGCCAGATGCTCCGCTTCTCCGAGTAGTCGAAGTAAGGCAGCACCTTGAACGGCACGCTGTAGATCATGAAGTAGCCTGTGAAACCATGCACTTTCTTGATCCACTTGCTCAGCCAGTAGCGCACGCGGCCACGGCTGAAAATCGAGTCCGGCAGCCACCGCAGGTGCCGCAGCCAGCGGTACGGGCAGGTGGCCGGCGAGTAGTAGAACGACGACCACATGCCGTGCTCGCTCGGCAGCAGGCCCGAAATGATGGAAGGATCGCAGGCCGACGAGTAGCCGAGGATCGTCTCAAGCCGCCTGGAATCCCGCACCATGCCGTCGAGGAAGAAACGGTTGCGCTGGTACACCTCCCAGCCGAAGGCGTCAATGAAGATGAAAAGCGCCACGTGCTTTCGTTTCATGAGAACCTCTTTTGCAGCTCATAGAAACGCGCTTCCGCCGCGTCAAGATCGGATGCCGGAGCACCGAGCGTACGCCCCAGCAGCGGCACGTCGGCAGGCGCGTCGCCGAGCAGGATCGGAAGCGCGAGATAGAGGCGCGCCCGCGGGTGCGCCAGCAGCAGCCCCGGCCCGCACGCGCACGCCCGAGCGCCGCATGCCTGCAAGTTCAAGATCCCCGCCTTCAGCCGGGCGCATTCTCGCGCGCCGCAGGCCAGAGCCCGCGCGTAATCCGGGCTCGTCCCCACCGGCCGGCCCAACCGGCGCCCTTCGTACCACTGCAAGAACTTCACGTAATAGCTCCGCACCCGCTCGAATTCGGCCACCAGATCGTAGCCGTCCAGAAACCCGTAGTCGCCCCACTCTTTGAGCGCGATGGCCCGCCGGTAGCCCTCAATCATGACCCCGGCATCTGGAACGTCCACAGCCGCGCAACGCCCTATGCGCTCGTGCTTGACCGCATAGCTGATGTCATAGTCCCGCGCCAGGAGCAGGCTGCAGTCCCCGAAAGCCAGTTGCGCCTTGAGGACGAACTTCATGAACTTGAGTCGTTCGTCTGCGGTGAAGACGCGCCCCGCGCGCAGCGCACGGCGGACATCCAGCAGTAATTTGCCACGATTGAGGAGCAGCCGCGTGCCTTCGGAAAGAGGGATCGCGTCGTGTCGATAGGCCGGCATGCGCTCCAGGATCCGCGCATCCCCCCACACCACTTTGTGCCCGTACTTCATTTCGTAGTTGAGCAGCGAAAACTCGGCGCGGCGCAGAACGTTATCCGCGTAAAGACACAGGTCCACGGGCAGACCCAAATCCCGGGTCAGGCGCTGCTCCAACTGCCTCAGGTTGGCCTGGACGCGGCTCCGGCGACGGCGGGACATGGGTTCGGACACTACCACGAAGTCGTAATCGTTGAACGGCGCTTCGCCGCCGTCGACGATCAGCGGGGTACCTTCGCCGCGGCCGTAACCGCCGATCAATACCAACGCCAGGAAGCCCGGCCCGTCGGGCGCTGCCGCCAAGGCGCGGGACACGCTGGTGAAGTCCCTGTCCAGACGCGCGTCAAACGCTTCCGAGCCCCTGATCGAGTACTTGCCCATTGCCCCCCCCCATCGCCCCTGGTCGCCACGGTGCCCGACTCAGAGTCCCTCAGTAGTCGCCTTCCGCAGCCCCTGGTATATCGCCGCATGAATCACGATTCGGTACGCAATGTTATATGGGATGGTACATGGCCGCAGCCGCCGGCACGCGTACAGGAAGTCACGGATCACTTCGCGGACACAGCCCCGCGCCTGCGCGCCCAGGTGCGGCAACTGCCGATAGACCCGGTGGTACGTCTGCCCATGCCGGAACTTCTTCAGGTAGAGACCTTTAAGCGTGTAGTTATGGGAATGCTCCACCTCGGAATCCAGCACCAGTGTGAACCTCGCGCCCTGCTCGCGACACTCTCTGGCCCACGCCAGATCCTCGGCATATCCCGACTCTGGGAACTTGATCCGCTCCCACCAGGTGCGCAGGAATGCACAGGCGACCGCCGAGAAGAAGTCCTCGTTCTCCTCCTTGATATTGCGGGGATCGTAGGCCCGCCGATAGTCGTAGTCCACGATGAAACGGGCATCTGGGCGCGCATGTTGTTTGCTCATGGTCCCATCGGCTCTGCCTTCGACAAGGGGTCGCACCAACCGCTCCAGCCAGAACTCGTTCAGCGGGATGGCGTCGGCGTTGAGGAAGACGATCACGTCGGCGCTGGTGCGCGCGATCATGTCGTTGAGAACCTTGCCCGGGATGTAAGCCTTTGGAGGGATTTCGGTCAAGCGGCCTGCGTTGAAGCGCCGCACCGTCTCCAGCGTGCCATCGGACGAACCCGAGTCCACGTTGTAGAGCGTGAAATCCTTCCACGTCTGCCGTGACAACGCTTCCAGCGCCGTCACGGCGTATGGCATCTCGTTCTTCGATCGCATGATGATGTCGACGGTCATGCCCGACTACGCTCCTTCCCTCGTTCTGCGATAAACGTCCACGACCTTCTTCGCGGCGTCTTCCCACTCGAATGTCCCCGCGTACGCGATGCCGCGCGCCGCGAGTCCCTCGCTCTTCCCGCGATCGAGGGCCCCCTCCAACGCATCTGCGATCCCATCCACGCTCATCGGGTCGAATGTGGGGGCAAGGTCGCCCGCGATCTCTTTCATGGACGAGGTATTGGAGCAGACAACCGGCGCGCCGCACGCCATCGCCTCGATGATCGGGAAACCGAATCCCTCAAACAGCGACGGATAGGCCATGCATTCGCAGCCTGAATAGAAGTACGGTATATCATCGAGCGGGACGAACCCCGTGAAAACCACGTCGCCCGCCAACGGACTGCTGGCGGCGTAAGCCCTCACGATCTCCGCTCCATTCCAGTCGGCTCCGGCCAGGACAAGCTTCAGTTCCGACGGCCTGCGCGCCTTGAGCCGCTCGAAGGCCTGAATAAGGCGCAGGTGATTCTTGGCCGGATGCTCGATGCGTGAGACAAACACGATGAAGGGGCTCTCCAGCCCGTACTTGACCTTGAGACGCGTCCGGCATTCGCCGGGCGGCACGGGGCGATAGGCCTGCCGATGAATGCCGGGATAGATGACCGTGATTCTGTCGGCCGGATAGCCCACCAGGTTCACGAGGTCGCTGGCGGTGAAGCGGCTGACCGTGATGATCCGATCCGCACGCCGAATAAGCGCCGGGACAATGCGGCGGTTGTAGAACATCCGGGCTGCATCGTACTTGTTATCCAAGTGGAGGGTTGCCAGATCATGGACCGTAGCCACGACTCGCGTTCCCTTCAGCAAGGGCAGCCGGCGGTAGCTCGGTATGTGCACCAGATCGTAGCCCTCCCGCCTCGATCGTCCGGGCAGGACGATGTTGTGCCAGAGGATGTTGGCGACGGGCCGGGCCCAGGCATCTGAGATGACCGTCTTGCGGAAGCGCTCCGATCCGTCGCGAATGAGTCCTTGATCCGCATGCGGGACTATGATGTCGAAACGATCCTCGTCGTCAATGTCCTGCAGCGTGTGCAGGAGGTTGATTACATACGACGCCACGCCGGTTCGCCCGCCCTGAAGGACGCAGGCGGAAAAGCCGATATTCATCTGTGCTTTCTCCTGCGGTACCGTTCCTGTGCGGCCGCATAGATGGACAGCATGTGCCGGGCCACGGACGCCCAATCGTACTGCGTCACCTCGCGTGCGGCCTGCGTGACCAGCCGCGCTCGCAGCGCGGGGTCATCGGCCAGCCGGTTGAGATGTCCCAGCAGGCCGTCCTCATCGTCCTTCGGAAACAGCAAAACATCCTCACCATCATGGGTGAAGCCGGGAATGCCGCCAATCCGCGTGGCCACCACCGGGGCGCCCGCCGCCCATGCCTCCAGGATCACAATACCGAACGGCTCATGCACGGTTGGAAGCACGAACACATCCGCCGCCTTGTAGGCAGACGGCAACAGCGGATCGTCGGGCGCCAACCCCGGAATGAGGATCACGCGGTCTGCCATCCCCGCCCGCCGGACCTCTTCCAGAATCTGGTCACGGTAACCCTCGACCGTCACCGCTCCGATCAATGCCAGTTTCCATTCGGGACGGACGGCGGCGAAGCGCGTGAAGGCCCGCACGAGCAGCAGTTGGTTCTTCTGGTAGTCGATGCGAGAGACGCAGAGCGCCAGCTTCTCCCCGGGCAACAGCCCGGCGCGGCTTCTGAACGCCGTCGCGTCTGCCCTTCGAAAAAGCTCGGTCCGCACGCCGTTGGGCACGTAGTGCGACTTGTCGCCATGGCGACGGACCATCTCCGCATGCTCGTCGCGACCGACGCAGATGATGGCATCGGCATCGTCGAGCACCCGGCGGGCGCCGAGCAACCAGCCGAACGCCTTGCCCCATTCAGGCTTGCCGCGGAATGGATCCTGCATTCTTCGTGACTGCTCCTCCGGGAGGGTCAGGTGACCGCCATGAATGCTGACAACGTAGGGGATCCCCCGCAGTCGCGCCACGGTACGCGCAATGCCGCCGAGGCGGTGCTGGGCGTGCGCATGGATCAACGCCAGATCCGGTTCCCGGCGCAGGGCGCGAAAGAGGCCCCATGACAGCGGACTGCCGCCTTTCAGACGCAGTTTCGCTTTAGCCTCTTCGCCAAGGAAGAGCCAGGGAAAGACATAGCGAAAGCGCCGGATTGTCACCCCCTCCAGTGATTCCGTGCCGGGAGTTGCGAACATGTCCGTGCAAAAAATGGGGCTCTCGATACCGGCGCGGGCATATTCCTTCGCCAGGTTGAAGACGACACTCTCCGTGCCGCCCCATTTCTCCCGGACGAAGCGTCTCATGACATGTGCTGCCTTGACACCGTTCATCTGGGAGCGATCATACCAGAAACCGCGCGTTGCGCCATAGCGATAGCAGTCGTTCCGTGTGTACGCGCCGGGCAAGCGGAAGCCGGTCGCGATCGCCTTCGGTCCGCGAACGGACTATCCTGCAGCGTCCACTGCCATGCCCGCAAGGGCATGCACGACAACGCGACCCTCAGCGGCCGACCGAGCATCAGCAAACAGTTCCAGCGCGGAAGGGATCATCTCGACGGCGGACCGATCGAACGAGAAGTGCAGGAAGTGGCACGGATCTGTTCCTTGCGAGAGGAGGACTGCGATCAGCGGCCGGAGCATCGTGCTCTTGCCAACGAGACGAATGCGGCATAGAGCCGGCCAGCCAATCCGGACCAGGCAGGAGGTAAGGCGAGTGGCTTCGGCGACCCGACGGGTGCGGAAAGGACCTCCACAAAACCCGTTCTGGCCAAAAAAGAAGCGGTTCAGAAGAACTTGTAAACCGTTCTTAATGAGCCGCTTAAGGTGGCAGCGGGGGTTTGATTTGAACCAACGCCCTTACGTTTATGAGCGCCTTCAGGCCGTTTTTCGCAACTTTCTACCCACCCGCGATTTACACTTAAGAGCCTCGTTCAGAACGTGTTACATAATTCCCCGTTTACCACCATGCTCGGCATGCCGAGCATGGTTTCTCCACGAAATGTCCACAAAATCCGGTTTGGAATCAAGCTCATTTCCCGACTCGTTCTCGGTCCACAAACGCACGACCTTTCAGTAGTCACTGCACTTCGCGGCATCGTCATCTTGCGACTAACAAGAAGACCCAAACGCCACGTTTGCGACTAGAATCTAGTCGCCAGTCTGAACCCGGTCACGAGTGAGCTTGTCGGCCCCTTTCGGCCAGAGCGCGTTGAACGGCAGCGGGGAGGCTTTCGACCATATAGAGGGGAAGCGACAGGAGTTTGTACTTCGCACGGTCGCCGGTTGTCGTCTGAACGTCGAGGTCCTGAACGGACGGGACGTTCGTGTCGAATCGTACAGCCAATGGCAATTGCTTGCCGTGCATGAACGCATGCAGTGATTTCATGGATCCCGCCGCGCCGGCCTTTACCTCAATCGGGACGATCAGGTTGCCTTGCTGGATAATGTAGTCGATCTCCCCCTGCCTCCCTTCCGTTCTTTGCCAGTAGAACAGTTGCGGATCCTCGAAGGGGCGGAAGAGGCACCGGAGATGCTGACCGACAAACTGCTCCGCCAAGCCGCCCTTGTTGGCCCACACCACCCGGTCAAGGTCGCGCATCTCAAGCGTGGAAAGCCCCATCTGCACCGAGGTCAGACCGACGTCGACGAGGATGGCCTTGAACAGGCGGAGGTTCGTTTCCGCTCCTAGCGGCAAGCCATTGGCTGCCGTGTGGTCAATCCGATGGCAGACGCGGGCCAGCGTCAGGAGTTCAAGAGCCCGCTTGGTATCGCGGTGTCGCACGTCCGCGTCGACATGGCCGTAGACGAACCGGGCGCCCAACTGTTGCGGAACGGCATCCATCGTGCGACGAAGCAGTTCGACGGGCACGCGATTTCTGTACTTGTTGAAGTCGTCCCGGTAGGTCGCGATGAGATCGCGTTGAAGCTGGAGGCGGCGTTCGCTACTCTGGTTCTTAATCCAGTCGTCCACTACTTCCGGCAGCCCCCCGACCAGGCAGTACTGGGCAAACACGTCCAGCGCCTTCTGATGAAGGCGGGGGCTGAGGTCGTTGGATTCGGCTGCGGTCGCAAGGGCAGCCCGCAACTTGTCGTTACCGGTAGCATCCAGGTACTCGTAGAACGTGACCGGTTCTACGTGGCAGTAGGCGATGCGGCCGACAGGCATGCTGAATTTGTGGTCCCGGAGAGCGAAATCAAGCAAAGAGCCGGCCGTTACGACCGGCAACTCCGGCATGTCCTCGTGGAACCAACGCAGGAACGCCAGCAGGCGTGGGGCGGCCTGCACCTCGTCGAGGAAGAGAAGCGAGGCGTCGGGGCGAATCGTGACGCCCAGATCGGCCTCCAAGTCTGCGATGGATCGGGAGCAATCGTTGTCGCGGAAGTGGTCAGCCAGTTCCGGTCGACGCTCCAAGTTGATTTCGACCAGTTGCCGCCCATGGCGCTGCGCCAAGGCGCGAACGAGCCACGTCTTGCCGACTTGCCTCGCGCCACGCATCACCAAGGGTTTGCGATTGGGCCCCGCAAGCCATGTATCCAGAAAATCAGATACCGCGCGTTTCACGTTATCCTCCTCATTGCCGATCTCATCAAGGAATGCAGTGATGGTGTCATTTGTGTGCATCGGAGTCAATAACAACACGTTGTTATTATCACCAGGCGGTTAAGCAATCTGTAGGATTCATCGCGTTTTCGCGCGGTAGAGGTATGAGGGATCGACGGTGCCGAACGGGCGTCAGCAATGCCGGCGGATGTTGTCGTGGCCAAGATGGATCAGCACTTACCCTTCACCTTGATGCAGTACAGTGCAATAAGAAGAAGTCAAGGGTCCGCTGGAAGGGCATACGCCAAGAGCCAGGACTTCGCCACCAATCAAGCTCACTCGGGGTGCTCATCCGGCTCCCGATCCTTCCACACGCTGATCCGCGCGATCCCCGTCCAGTCCCGGCGGCGCTTGGCCGTCGCCTTCCACGCCGCATCCACGAGCCCTCGGACGATGTCGCGGTCAGGCCCTCGATGGCGTCTATGTCATCCGGACCCCCGAGCCAGCTGCGACCTTGC
>CAYOBW010000015.1:0-53165 GCA_964402115.1 uncultured Victivallales bacterium | reverse complement strand
CCAAGCGTGCTTTTTTCGGCGAGTTCGATCCGTTCGGGGATTTCGACCTGCTGTTTGGCGCGACGAAGCAGAACCTGCACATTGTGGACGTGCCGGTCCGGTACCAGGATCGCACGTACGGCAACACGAACATCCAGCGCTGGCGGCACGGCTGGCTGCTTCTGCGCATGGTGGTTTTCGGGGCGGCGAAGCTGAAGTTCGTCTGAGTGTCCTCAAACGGCGGGTACGATCATGTCTCTCGGAGAACAGGCGCAGGGCGCACGCAGGTCTCACCTGGAGCGGGTGTTGACGGCTGTGCTACTGGCGTTCTTCGCCGGCCTGTACGTCTACGTCGCCCCCTCGCTCGAGCATCAGCCGTGGGACTCGCTGTGGTACGTGTGGGCGGCCGAGAACCCCGGTGCGCAGACGATCATCCCGATGCATCCGCTGGGGCACGTGGTGCTGAACGCCGCGTTGGGGCTGGCGCGCAGTCTGGGCTACGCGGGGCGGGCGCTGCCGGTTTTCGTCGTGGTCAACGCGTTGTGCAGCGGGGCCGCGGTCGCGGTCATGTACCGGCTGGCCTCCAAGGTGCTGCGGCTGAGCATGGCGGCCAGCCTGGGTTTCTCCCTGTTCATGGGGGGGACGCTGGGCCTGTTGGCCTACACGGGCACTGCGGACATCTACAGCATGACCGTCCTGGCTGCCTGCGCCTTCCTAGCGGCCCTGTTGGCGCTGCCTCCCGACGCCGGTCTGGCGGCGTGGGTGCGCATCGGCTTGCTCGCGGGCGTCGCCACGGCCGTGCACCAGATCAACGGCTTTGTCTGCCTCATCGGCTTTGTGACGGCGCTGCGGCGCGGCGCCTGGCGGCGTGCCGTGGGTTTTGGCCTGGCCGCAAGCTTGACGGTGGGCGGCCTGCTTTGGGTCTGCGGGTTCGCCAGCACCGGCAGTGCCAACCCGGTCCGTGTGCTTGGGTGGTTGTTCGGGCACTTCGGTTCCCAGCAATACGGCAGCTTCCTGCAGGCTGACTTCCTGACCATCGGGGGTCGCACGGTTCTGAATCTGTTCTATGCCCAACCGTGGGGTTCGGCTGCGCAGGGCGTGCGTCTCGCGCTGGGGGCCGCCGCGCTGGCGCTGCTTCTGGCTGGCGTCTGCCGCTGGCGTTGGCTGCCGCCGCTCCACCGTCCCGTGCAGGCCCTGCTCCTGCTGCAGGTGACCGTGACGGCGCTGCTGATCTGCATGTGGTGCCCCTGGTCGAAGAAGATCTGGCTCACCACGCTGGCTCCGGTCCTGGGCCTGGCCGTGCTCGGGTGGTCCGCGTGGGGGGGGGCCGGGCCGCGGAGCGGACGTGGGCGCGCGCTGCGCGCCTGGGCGGACGGCGGGGTTCTGGCGCTGGGCGTGCTGACCCTGGCGTTCAATCTCTATTTCGCGGGCGTCACGCAGCGCCGGGACACCCCCCTGTTCACGGCCTCGATGCGCGCCTGGTTGCAGCACACCGGGCCCGCGGACTGTCTCATGACGGCCGGCGACCTGACGGCGCCGCTGAAGTTCTGGGCCGGTCGCCCCTTCGCGTTGTCGGTCGATTCCGTTTACGGCACGGGGGATGCCGGCGGCAAGTTCGCTGTTCTGCGCGCGGCCTTTCAAGACCGTCAGCAGGCCGGCGCGTCCGTGTACGTGGCCCCATCCGTCACGCGCCACCTGTGGGGGGTGCTGGCTGCGCACAGCGGCGCGTCGGACGCGGGGTTTCAGACTTTTCTGGACGGCTTTCGCTGGGAGTACGCGTTTTCCTACACGAACGACATGGATCGCACGCTGACGCCGGTCTACCGCCTGGCGCCGTGAGGCGCGCGCGAAGATGACGACACCCCGCATCGCGCTGCTGACGCTCTGGCCGCCCGACGCCAGGTACAAGATTCTCAGGCGCTATGCCGACTGGCTGCCGGCGGATCGTTTCGCCTGGTGCTCGCTGCAGCCTTGCACGGCCGGGCACGCGACCGCCTTCCGGCATCAGGCCTTTCCGCTGGCGCTGCCGCACTGGCGCCTGCGGTCGACGTGGGTGGGGCATTACTACGTGCACGCGCTGCAGGGCCGCGCGGTGGCCGCCCGGGTGGCGGCGTGGGTGCGCGATTTCAAAGCCGATGTCTTGTGGGTGCTGCCGGAACTGGCCGCGGCCGATGTGGGTTGGCGCCTGCAGCGCCTGTCGGGGCTGCCCCTGCACGTCACCGCGCACGACGCGCCTGAAACGGCGCGGTCCATTGTGCCGCCCCTGTTCTACCCCTGGTATGCGCGGGCCGTGAATCGCGCTTTCCTGCGGGCGTCCAGCGCCGATGCGATTTCAGCTGGCATGCGGGAGTACCTGCTGGAGCGTTACGCCAACCTGACGAGGGACAACACGCTGGTGTTTCCCCCTTCCGTGGACAGGGCGTTGATGGCGTCGGTCGAGGATTGCGGCATCCGCTGGCGGCAGGATCGCACCCGTCGGGTGGGCATCTGCGGGTCCATGCGCGTGGAGCTGGCCCAGTGGACGGCCTTCCTGCGGCTCCTGGAGGGCTTGCCGCATCCGGTGGAGATCGTCTCCCTGGCCTACCGGGATCGGTTCTTCGAGAACGTGACGCTGCCCGCCAATGTCAGGGTTTCCACCCTGCCGTACGCCGAAGACGACGCCGCTGTTGTCCGGGGGCTGCGCGCGGCCCGCGTCGACGCGTGCTACCTGGGCTTGTACCGCGGTGCGTCCCGCCTGCTCTTCGGACGGACCTCGTTGAGCGCGAAACTCGCGGCGTATGCTGCGGCGGCGTTGCCCGTGATTGTGGATGCCGAACCGGACAGCATGGCCTGGCAGCTTGTCGAGAGCAGCGGGGCCGGTGTGTGTTTGACAGGTGCGTTGGAGCAGGACCGTGCCGCGCTCGCCGGACTGTGGCAGTCGCCGGCGCTGTGGCTCCGCAGGGCGGCCGGCGCCCACGCGCTGTGCCGCACGGAGTTCGATCTCGCGTCGAATTGCGCCAGGTTCGCTGCCTGCCTGGGCGCCACCGCTCAGCATCGCGCGCCGGGCGTCCACGACAGGTAATCAGCTATGTGCGGTATTCTGGGATGTTTGCCGGGCATGGACGCGCGGGAATTTGCCGCCGCGTTGGACCTGCTCGCCCCGCGCGGGCCCGATGACAGCGGGGTCTGGGTCGGGGAGGGGGCCATGCTGGGGCACCGCCGGCTGGCGATTCTCGATCTTTCGCCTGCCGGTCATCAGCCCATGGAGCTGCAGCCACAGGGGCTGGTGACGGTCTTCAACGGCGAGCTGTACAACTTCATCGAGGTGCGCCGGGACTTGGAACAAGCTGGTTACAGCTTCCGATCCGAGTCGGACACCGAGGTTCTGCTCGCCGCATACGCGCACTGGGGGGCGGACTGCCTCTCCCGATTCAACGGCATGTGGGCGTGCGCCATCTGGGACCCGCGCAAGCGCGAGCTGTTTCTGGCGCGCGATCGCTTCGGCAAGAAGCCGCTCTTCTACTGCGAGGTGGGCGGGCGCTTCCTCTTCGCGTCCGAGATGAAGGCCCTGCTGCCGTTTCTGCCGGAGGTCAAGCCGTCCCGGCACATGCTGTGGATGCACGCGAACATCCACGCGTACGAAGCCACGGATGAGTGCCTCGTCGAGGGGCTGCGCCGCTTGCCGGCAGGGCATTGGGCGGTCTACCGCGATGGCCGGCTCAGCGTGCAGCGCTATTGGGACACGCTGGCGGCGCTTCCGGCCGTCCCCGCCCGCTACGAGGACCAGGTCGGGCAGTTTCGCGAGCTCTTCCTCGACGCCTGCCGGATCCGGATGCGCGCGGACGTGCGCCTGGGCACCGCCCTCAGCGGTGGGCTGGACTCGAGCAGCGTGCTGGCCATGGTCGCGGAAGTCGCGCGGCGGGGGGGCGGGGCGCGCGTGGCACGCGATTGGCAGCACGCTTTCACGGCGACGTTTCCCGGCACGGTGCTGGACGAGACGGTGTTTGCGCAGCGCATGGCCGAGCATGCGGGCGTGCGTGCCACGGTGCTGCCGATCGATCCGGCGGCAGCCCTGGGTCGTTTCGAAGACGATAGCTACGCCTTCGAGGAAATCTACATCACGAACCCCGTGCCCATGATGCGCACGTATGGCGCCATGCGGGCCCAGGGCGTGGTTGTATCCCTCGACGGTCACGGCGTGGACGAGTTGCTGTCAGGCTACAACGAGTCTCTGTTCACGGCCTATCCCGATTGCCGGGGGCTTGCCGATGTCTGGGACGTCATCGCCACGTACCGGGGCTTGTTCGGCGAGTCCGCGCAATTCGTCATCGGTTCGCAGTGGCACTACTTCCGGCAGTACTGCAGCGGCTGGGTCGTGAGGCCGCGTGTGATGCGGGCCAAAGGCCTGCTGCTGCGCGGCCTGGAACGCGTCGCGGGGCCGGGGCGGATGCAGGGGGTGTTGCGATCCGTGAGGGGGCCGGGCCCGGCTCCTGCGCCGGACCCGCTGAGCACGCCGGCAGCGGCTGTGCTCGCCCGGCGTTCGCCCCGCTTCGGGCAGCTCGACCATTTCGGCCGGCATCTGTATATCATGTTCCACGAGACCTCGATGCCGACGCTGTTGCGCAACTACGATCGCTACTCCATGGCCAACGGCATCGAGATCCGCATGCCGTTCATGGATCACCGCCTGGTGTCATTCTGCTTTGCCCTGCCTTGGCACAGCAAGCTTGGCCGGGGCTACACGAAGCGGATTCTGCGGGATGCCATGGGCGAGCTGCTGCCGGACGACATCCGGCTGCGCAAGACGAAGACCGGATTCGGCGCGCCGCCTGTCGAGTGGCTGCGCGGCCCGTTGCGCACGTACGTGCAGGACACCATCCGGTCCCGGGCTTTCCTGGAATGCCCGGTGCTGGCCGACCCCGCGCGCGCGGCGGCGGCGCTGGACGAGGTGCTGGAGGCTGCGCAGCCCCTCTACCGGGCGGCTGAATCGGCGTGGACGGACCTCCTGACGTTCCTCTGGTACCGGGGTTTCCTGCTGGGATCGCAAAAGCGTTGGCAGGCTGCGCTGGCGCGACGGGCTGGGCTGGGAGCATGAAGCCGGTGGTCTGGTATGTGGCGGCTCACTACGACAACCCGGGCGGGATCGAGGTCTACCTGCTGCACTATGCCACGGAGATGCGGCGGCTGGGTTTCGACACGCGCATCGTTGTGTGCGAGCCCCTGCCAGAGACTCCTCACCGCTGCCTGCTCGCGCTGGCTGAGCGGGGGATCCCGATCGAGTCGCTCGCCGCGGGCTGCGCGGGACGGCTGCGGCGGGATCTCGCGCGGTGGGTTGCGCCGCTGTGGCTGCGGGCGCTCTGCGCCGGTCGGCGCCCACCGTCGCTGGCGGCGTGCCGGCGCTGGGTCTTCAAACGGAATGTCTGCCGCGTCCTGGCCGATCGCCTGCGCCGGGAGCGGCCGGATCTCATTCACGTGAAGGGGCGCCTGATGAGCGAAGCGTGGGCGGTTCTGCCGCTGGAGCGCACGGTGTTCCACGTGGCGACGCGCGGGCAGCGCGACGCCAGCTGGAGCGACGCAGAGGTGGCGGCGTTCCAGCCTTTCGCCCGCGGTGTGGCGCGTGTCTTCGCGCCCGGCACCGAGGTGGCGGCGAACTTCCGCCAGGCGTTCGCCGTGGATCGTCCCGTGGAAGTCGTCTTCACCATGGCGCCCGATGAGGCTGAGGGTCAGCGGTCAGCGGGGGAGGTGTCGGGCGCAGGATCGAAGATCGTCGCTTCTGGCCCGCAACCCTCAGCGCTCGGTCCCCCGCCCTCGGTCGCCTCGCTCCGCTTCGGGACGGTGTGCCGCCTGGTGGAGGGGAAGGGCGTTCCCGAGACCCTGTTCGCGCTGGCCGCCTACCGCGACCGGCACGGTGTGGAACTCCCCTTCACGTTCGCTGGCAGAGGGCCATTGGAGTCCGCCATCCGGTCGTTTGCCGAGATGCAGGGGCTGCGGCACGTGCGCTGCATGCCGGTGGTGACGCCGGCGGCTGCCCTGGCCGAGATGGATGTCTTTGTGCTGCCAAGCTGGAGCGAGGCCATGCCGCTGTCCGTGGTCGAGGCGCTCATGTGCGGCAAGCCTTGTCTTGTGTCGGCAGTCGGCGGGGTGCGCGACCTCGTCCGGCATGGCGTGGAGGGGCTGCTGGTGGAAGCCGGCGACGACCCCGCGCTCCTGGTCGCGCTCGAGCGCTTCGCGGTCATGACGGCGAACGAGCTGTCCGCCTACGGCGCGCGGGCGCGCCTGCGGTACGAGACCGCCTGTCGTCCGGAGACGGTTTGCGCGCAGGTAGTAGCGCACTACCGCGCAATCCTTTCACGGTAACTGCTTTGGTATGACGGAATTGTCTTTTGCAGGGAATCATTGCGAACTGGTGCGCGGAGTTATTGGAGCGACGAGACGCTGACGGCTGCTCGGTGAGACACGACAACGGCAGGGGGAGTCCTAAGCATGTCAACTGGTGCCTTGATGATGGATCCTTTTGTGGTGAATCACGTTGTCGGGGATCGATTCTT
Organism: uncultured Victivallales bacterium; assembly: GCA_964402115.1. GTDB lineage: Bacteria > Verrucomicrobiota > Kiritimatiellia > UBA8416 > CAYOBW01 > CAYOBW01. Next base: position 46,659 of record CAYOBW010000015.1, on the reverse strand, counting down.
GGATGTTGGATGCGGACGGGGCAAGTGGGGGTTCTTGCTCAAGACGCACCGGTTGTCATGCACGGGAGCGCCGATTTACGTGGCGGGTGTCGATCTCAGACGTGAGAGTATCGAGAGTTCCCTCGCCAGATGTGTCTATGACGACTTGCGAGTTGCCAACGCGACGGACCTGCCCTATGCCGACAAATCTTTTGACAGCGTCATCGCGTGCGAAGTCATCGAGCATCTGCCTCAAGAACAAGGCCTGAGACTGGTTCAGGAGGCTCGTCGGGTGGCGCGCGCCTGTGTCGTCGTCTCGACTCCGCACGCTGCCGGTTTGCGACAGGGTTACGACTCCTTCGAGAATCATCTCTCAAGCTATACGTATCGTGAGTTTAGTGCGCTGGGGTTCACGCAGATCGTCGGGCTTGGTCGATTGAGATGTCGTTCATGGAAACTCAGCGTGTGTCTGGCGCCGTTGGGACTATGGTTTCCGCTGCTGAGTTCCCACCTGATGGGGTTCTGGTTCGAGGACGGGCGACGGCGGTGTCTGTACGCGGAGTAGCCCCGGGGGGGGGGCCTGCCAAGGGGAGCAGTGTGCTGCAGGCTCCTTCGGGGTGCGAGGCCTCTCCGCACTCATGGAGAAAGTCCGCCCCATGGCGTTGCGTGAAGCAGGGGATGGGTATTCCCTGGGGCTTGCCTATCCGGTAGCTATCGTGTCGATGCCCAAATTGAACGTAGCAGGCAGATGTCGCGGGATCTGACCATTATCATAGCCACTGCCGGACGCGTGCAGCCGCTTGAACGCAGCCTGCAGGCTGTGGACGCCGCCGTTGCGGCAGCCGGCGGCGCGCACCGGGTGGTGGTCGTTGATAATGGCTTGGATTACCCGGCGGGTGCTGTCGTCGATGCGTGGCGTGCTCGCGCACACGGACCACTGGATTACCTGCTGAGCGAGCATCTCAACAAGGCCAAGGCGTTGAACGCTGGGATTCGGGAGGCAGCGACGGAATGGGTGGCGTTCACGGATGACGATACGGTGGCGGACCCTGCGTGGCTCTGCGAGGCCCAGCGATTCATCGCGCAGGAACCGTACCGCGTGTTCGGTGGGCGGGTTGTGCCCGGGCAACCCACGCAGGCGCTGCCACGCTGGATGACGTCCGGGCGCTCGGGGCGCGTCCCTGAGATCGGCGTGTTCGTGGCGTATGACCCTTTGTCGATGAGCGGGGCGCTTGAGGCCAACCAGACGGCGCCGTTCGGGGCGAACCTGTTCGTAAAACGGGAACTATTTGAGCAGGTGGGCGGCTATGACGAAGGGTTGTGGGCTCTCTGCGCAGGTTGGCCGTTGGGTTCGGAGGATAGCGAATTCGGTTGTCGGCTGAAAGCCTTGGGTGAGCCGATTGGCTACTGCCAGGAGGCGGTCGTCCTTCATCCTGTGAACCACGACCGCTGCTCGCTACGTTTGCACCTGAGGCGGGCCTACTATGAGGGGTGGCGGCAACCTCTGATCTTCTTGCAGGAGAATCGCTCCCGGTTCGAGCGGTACCGCTTGCGGCTATTGGGCAGTCACTTGCTGGCGATGGGGCGTTGGTTGTTGTTGGGTGATTCTGGCGGGGCGGCGCACCACCTGGTCGAGGCGGCGAGGGTATGGGGGATGCTTAACGGTCGGCTGTCGAGAGCGTACGGGGTGCGAGAGGCGGCAGTGCGGCGAGCCGGGCCGGGAACGGGATGCGGGGTATGACGGAGATGTCGGCGGGTTGTCACGAAGGGCGCTTTAGCGCCTCGATGGCTGGTAGACCCCTCAGGTTGGGTTTCTTCACCTCGATCGAGGAGTGGGGCGGGTCCGAGTCTTACCTGCTGCTGGTGATGCGTGGCATGCAGGCGCGAGGCCATACAGTGTGTTGTTTCGGGGTCTGCGGCACACGCTTGGAACGTGAGGCAGTTGCCGCCGGTATCGAGTTTCATCCGTGGAAGATGATCGGCGTCCCGGCATGGGCGCAGGCGTCCAGCAGGCTGTGGACGGGGCGTTTGAAGCCACGGGTTCTCGATCCGTTGCCGATGGCATCCAAGTTGCTTGCGGGTCTCTTGCGCGATTCCATCCGGATTGCCCGGCATTTGCGTGCCTGGCAGCCGGATGTCCTGCACATCGGCACGAATGGTTACGAAGCGGCGGTCTTTGCGGCACGACGGTGTGGGGTGCCGACCCTGTCCATGTGCATGACCAGCCCGATTGCGGAACGATACTGGATGCGCCGCTGGCTTATCCGGCTGGGCCTGAGGCTGAGCAGTTGCGTCTCCGCGCAGTCCGAAGCTTGCATCGAAGCATGGATTCAGGAAGCGCACTTGCGCCGCACACGGACATCCTTCGTTTGGAACGGGGCGGATGTTAAACGGTTTGGACGGAAAGCCGCGGACCTGCGGCGTCAGCCGGGGGATCCTTTCCACCTTGTTTCCGTGGGCCGGTTGCACCCGATGAAGGGGCACGCGTACGTGATCGAGGCACTGCGATTGCTGGGGGATCGACGGATCTGCCTGCGCATTCTCGGCGAGGGCCCCGAGTTCGAATCCCTGGCGCGGCAGATTGCCGGCAACGGGCTGGGCGATCGCGTGTCTCTGTGCCGACATGTGGAGACGCCTGAAATCGATTTGTGGGCGGGACACGCCTTTATACTGGCATCCGTGGACCTTGAGTCCGGCCCTGCCGTTCTGGCGGAGGCCATGGCTGCTGGCCTCCCCCTGATCACGTCGGACTTCGGCCCGCTGGCGGAGGTCAACGTTGCGGACGAGACCGGGTTGGTTGTGCCGATGCGTGATAGCCGGGCACTCGCTCAGGCGATCCTGTCCCTGGCTGACAATCCGGAATTGGGGCAGCGGATGGGTCTGGCGGGGCGGGAGCGCGCCTCGCAGCTGTTGTCAGTGGATCGGATGCTGAACCGGACTCTCGCCATTTACGAGGGCCTGGCGGGCGGCGGCCATGGTGTGGCCAGTGAGACTGCTGACCCGCTGAAAGGGCGGCGCACCGCCAGGCAGTCCCTTCATGGTAACGCCTCCGATATGACAGAAGTGATGTCAGCCGGACATGTGGAGGCTGCAGATCGATCGCCCCGCCGCAACGTCCTGAGTTCTCAGCGTGGCGTACTGTTGATAGCAAACGTACTTGGTCCGTGCCGCTCCTGGACTTCCGAACAGCAGCGGAGTCTGGGCTTTCGTTCGCACCTTCCAGAGTACGGCTGGCGGCTGCGCCTGCTGGTCAAACGGTGTCAGTGCGAGTCGGCTGGCACCGCGCCGGCAGGGACGCTGGACCTGCTGACGGACGAGGCTGTTCGCGCGGGCATCGGGCAGGTCGAGTCGCGGCGGGCGCTGGCGGCGGCCGACGTGGTGCGGCTGGCTTGCGCGCCGACGGCACGCTACCGGTTGTGGCTGAGGCTGGCGCAGGCTGCTGGCTTTCGGTTCGCCACGGCGGACGACGCGGCGGAGGTGCTCCACCTCGTCCACCCTCTGCCGGCCCTGGGCAGCGGGCCTGCCGGGAGCGGGGCTGGCCGGCCAGGTTTGCTGTTGCTGGCCAGGTTGCTCGGGCGCGGCGTCGCGCGCGTTCACGAGCAGGACCGCGTGGACTGGGTCGCGCGCGGCATTGCCGTCGGCTGCGCCCTGGTGAAGGAATCCGGGATTGCCGCCGTGGTGGGTTCCTTTCCGTCCGAACAGAATATCGAAATCGCCGCCGGCATCGCCCGGCGCTGCGGCATCCCCTGGGTGGCCGATTTCCGGGACGCCGTCACGCCGTGTTATTGCTGCGGGCCGCGGACCGCGGCGCGCCTGGCGCCCGTGCTGCGCACGGCGGCCGCCGTGACGTATGCCACGGCCGGGTGCGCTGCGCTGGATCGGGCGCTGCACGGCACCCCGCCCACGGTCATCGAAAACGGCTTTCTGGAGGCCGAGATTGACGGTGCGCGGCGGCGGGCGCTGGCGTTCGCGGGGGGCAGCGCGTTTGTGCTGCGCTTCCTCGGCACGCTCTATGCCATGCGCAACCTCGATACGTTTCTGGCGGGGTACCGGCTGTTCACGGAACGGGAGCCCGCGCTTGCTTCGCGCGCCCTGTTCGAGTATTACGGCCCCTCCGCGCGGGAGGCGGAAGCGGCGGCGGTCCGGTTGGCGGGTGAGGCAAGGGTCGCCTTCCATGGGCCCGTGCCGGCGGAAGAGGCGCTGACGCTGACCGCAGCGGCGCAAGCCTTGGTATTACCCACGAACACGGTTGGCTACGAAGGCATGGCCGGGGCCAAGTTCTACGAGTACCTGGGATGCCGCCGTCCGATCCTGGCGGCGGGCGGCCCGGACGCGTACGTGGCGGACGCGCTCGCACGCACGGGGGCCGGTGTGTTGAACCTGACGCCGGAAGCCGTTGCCGCCACGCTGGGGTGCTGGCTGGGTCGCTGGGATCGCGAAGGCAGCCTTGCGCTGCCCCTGGATGAGGCCGCGATCCAGACGTACTCGCGCCGTTGGGGTGCGCGGACGCTCGCCGGCGTGTTGGACGGTGTGCTGGCGGGCGGGGCGCAGCGGGGGCGGGCGCGTGACGGGGGACGTTGTTCGTGTTTGGAGGTAGCGTGCGAAGCGTGACGCGGTGCAGAGTGTTCCTGAATCTGCTGGCGGCCCTCGTGATGCGCGACATCCGGGGCCGCTACCGGCGTTCGCTGCTGGGGCCGCTGTGGGCGGTGATCCGCCCCCTTTTCATGATGGTCGTGTTCGGCATTCTGCGCGGCGTCGCGAATATCCCGAGCGACGGCATCCCGTACCCGATCTTCAGCTTCAGCGTGCTGGTGCCCTGGGTGTTCTTCTCGACGGCGGTGAACGCCTGCGGACCCAGCGTCCTCGGCAATGCCGGCATCCTCAAGAAGCTGGCCGTTGACCGGGAGGTGTTTCCCGTCAGCGCCATCGTGATCGCGGGCTTCGATTACCTGATCGCGGGCGTGATTCTCGCCGGCATGCTGCTCTGGTACCATGTGCAGGTCGGCTGGACCGTGTTGTGGGTCCTGCCGCTCACGCTCCTGACGGCGCTGCTGGCGCTGGGCGTCGGCATGTTCCTGGCCGCGTTCGGCACCTTCAAACGGGACGTGCTGATGGCGGGGGGCTTCGCCCTCCAGTTGTGGTTGTATGCCACGCCGATCATCTACCCCCTCAGTTGCGTTCCCGAGCGCTGGCGGGCTCTCTACGTGCTGAATCCGTTGGTGGGCATTCTGGAAGGGTTCCGGCAGGTCTTGGCGCTGGGACAGCCGCCGGACCTCGCGCTGCTGGCCTGGGCGTTGCCCGGGGTGCTGCTGTCCCTGCTGTTTGGCTGGCCGCTGTTCCGGCGGATGTCGCAGTACTTTGCGGATGTACTCTAACGCGGCAGATGGGGCACGATGAGGAGCGAGAACGTAATCGAAGTGGGGCACGTGTGGAAGCGCTACGGGCTGCCCATGCCGGAGGCCTACTGGCAGTGGCGGGAGCGCCGGGCGGCGCGCAGGCCCGCGCCCGACGAGGGCCGCGTGACGGTCGGCGCCAGCACGATGTGGGCGCTGCGCGATATCGACTTCGCGATGGCCCGCGGGGAGACGCTGGGGCTGATCGGTCGCAACGGGGCCGGCAAGAGCACGCTGCTGAAAGTGCTGGCGCGCGTGTCGCCGCCCACGCGCGGCAGCGTCCGCGTGACCGGCCGCGTCTTCTCGATGATCGAGCTGAACGCCGGTTTGCACACCGACCTGACCGGCCGCGAGAATGTGCGGCTGCTGGGGGCCATCATGGGTCTGGCGCGTCGCGAAATCGAGGCGCGGCTGCCCGCGATCGAGGCCTTCTGCGAACTGGGCGACTGGTTCGACAAGCCCGCCTGGCAGTACTCGAGCGGCATGCTGGCGCGGATTGGCTTCGCCGTCGCGGTTAACATCGACGCCGACGTCCTGCTGGTGGACGAAGTGCTGGCCGTGGGCGACCTGGCGTTTCAGCAGAAGTGCTACGAGCGCTTCGAGGCGCTGCGGGGCCTGGGCACGACGACGGTTTTCGTGTCGCACAACCTCCGGCAGGTGGAGCGGATCTGCGACCGCGTGCTGTACCTGGAGCGCGGCCAGATCGTGGCCCAGGGCAAGCCCCAGGAAGTCTGCCTGCTCTACTCGCGCCAGAGTCAGCGGGCGACGGTGACCGCGGCCACCGGCATCTCGGAACGGGCGACCTGGGAGAGCAGCGGCGAGCTCGAGATCGACCGCATCGAAGTGCGCGGCCGGGAGGGCGTGACGTCGGTCTTCGAGCCGTTCGACGCGATGTGTGTCCGGGTGCACTACACGGCCAAAGCGCCGCTCGTGCGGCCGATCATCGGCTGCTTCGTGCTGACGTACGACCTGGTCCGGCTGTCGGGGTTCAGCATCGGGGATACCTATGCGGAGCCGCTGCGCCTGGAAGGGTCGGGCTGGTTCGAGATGCGTTTTCCGCGGCTGCCGTATCTCCCCGGCGCCTACACGATGGATGTGGGGGTGCGCGAGCGCAACGGGCGCACCGTCTTCACGGGGCGGAACATGCTGGAATTCACGGTCAACCCTTCCGAAGGCGCCCGGAAGAGCTTCGGCGTGGTGCACACCGATGTGGAGTGGTCGTTCGACTGCGGTCTCAATCTGCGTTAGCGGGGGTGCGATGGACGGGGTAACGACGATGGCCTGGCATGGTGCGCGCGCGTTGCGGGGGCTGGTGCGGAACCGCCTGGACTGGCTGGCGCTGGCCCGGCGGCTTCCCCGCGATGCCCGCCTGGGCTGGCAGTCCGTCATCCTGGGCCGCCAGATCGAAGTCGGCGAGGGGTGCTGCATCGAGGATGGCGCCGTGTTATGCACGCGGCACGAGCGGTCGACGGGGGCCGACTCCATCCGCCTGGGCCGGCAGTGCCGCGTGCGGCGCGGCAGCCATCTGTACAGCTGGACCGGCTTCATCCGCATGGGCGACAACTGCACGGTCAATACGGGAGCGGTGATGTACGGCGTGGGCGGGGGGATTACCATCGGCAACAACGTGCGGATCGCCGCGGGCACGGTCATGGTGACGGCCCAGCACAACATCGCGCGCACGGATATTCCCATTGCCGTGCAAGGGGGGACGGCGGACCCCATCGTGGTGGAGGACGATGTGTGGGTCGGCGCCGGCGTCTGCGTGCTCGGCGGGGTCAGGGTGGGACGGGGCGCGGTGCTCGGCGCCGGCGCCGTCGTGCACCGCGATGTGGCCCCCTTCAGCATCATGGGCGGTGTTCCGGCGCGGGTGTTGCGCGTGCGCAGGCAGGACGAACTGCCGGAGCGAGGTTGACATGACTGAGCGGGTTGCGCGGGCGAAGCGCGATTGGCTGCTGCCGTTGAGGCGCCTGGTCTGGAAATGGCGCGCGCGCGAGCCGCGACCGCGCCTGCTGACGATCGAGCCGACGAACCGTTGCAACCTGAACTGCCCGTTCTGCCTGGCGGGCTTGCAGAATACGCTGGCGGCGACGGATCACGATCGGATGCCGCGGCCGTTCGGTGCGATGGACTTCGCCCTTTACGAGCGAATCGTGCGCGACGCGGTGGCTTTCGGCGTGGACACGCTGCAGCTGCACTTCCAGGGCGAGCCGCTGCTGCACAAGCGGTTCGCGGACATGGTGGCTGTCGCGCACCGGGCCGGATTGACCACCCACGCGTTCACGAACGGGCTCCTGCTGAACGAGGAGTTGAGCGGGCGCATCATCGACGCCGGCCTGGACCTGCTGCGTTTCTCGGTCGACGGCGCCAGCCAGGCGGTGTACGTCAAGAGCCGGGTCGGGGGCGACTTCGCCAAGGTCTATCGCAACATGGCCGCGATGGCGCGGCTGGCCCGGGAGCGGCGTTCCGGGATTCGGCTGATCTGGCAGTGCATTGCCCTCCGGGACAACGAACACGAGCTGGAGCGCGCGCGCGCCATGGCGGCCGAGATCGGAGTGGAGTTCATCGTCAAGACGCTCGCGCCGACGGATCCGGCGCTGGCCCCGCTCAACCCTGCCCTCCGTCGGCAGCTGCACCTGAAACCCTGCAAGGACATCTACCGGGCGATGTTCGTCTACTGGAACGGCGACGTTGTCACCTGCTGTTTCGATCAGGCGGGCGCCCACGTCGTGGGCAATCTTGGCGGGCAGACGCTGCAGGAGCTGTGGAACGGACGCGCGTGGCGGCGGCTGCGCCGGCGGATCGGGCGGAGCGTCGCGCACCCGGGCGCGGAGCCGGACATGTGCAAGGCCTGCCTGAAATGGAGTCACTGGCCCTGGCGGACGTCCGACGGCAAGACGAACTGGACGCCCGGCGCGGAAGGGGGCGAGGGGGCGGGCTCCCTGCCCATCGACGATGAGTGAGAGCTTCGTGGAGAGTCTGCGCACGGTGCGCCGGCGCGAAGGGCGCCGGCTCGTGTATTACCGGGCCCGCCCGGACCCCGCCTTCTGGGCGCGCTACTGGGAAGGGCGCATCACGGCGCAGGTTTACGAGCGCTCCGCGCAAGGCAACCTGGGCTGGTTGCATACGATCCTGCCCCGCCACCTGCCGGTTGGTTGCCGCATCCTGGACGCCGGCTGCGGACCGGGTTCCTACGTCTGCTCGCTGCGGGCGCGAGGGTACCGGTCGGAGGGCATCGAGTGGTCCGCTGACGTCGTGGCGGCCGCCAGGCGCCACTGCCCGGACCTGCCGATCCGCGTGGGCGATGCGACGAATCTGGACTTTCCGGATGGCGCCTTCGACGGCTATGTCTCGCTGGGGGTCATGGAGCATCTGCGCGCCGGCCCCGGGGCATTCCTGGCCGAGGCGTATCGCGTTCTCGAACCCGGGGGCATCGCTTTCATATCCGTGCCTTACCTGCATGTCCTGCGCCGCCTGAAGATGCGGTGCGGCCTGTTCTCGGGACCGGCGCCGGCCGGGCTCGAGTTCTACCAGTATGCCTTCGACCGGCAGGATTTCGAGAGCGAGCTGCGGGAGGCGGGGTTCGAGGTGCTGTCGCGGATGTCCTACGGCGTCGCGGCCGGCTTAAGCGAGGAACTGCCGCCGCTGGCCTGGTTGCTGCGCACGCGGCGCCCCGGGGCGGCGCTCCAGGCGCGCCTGGCACGGTGGGAATGGGGCGAGCAGCACCTCGGTCATGCCGTGCTTTTCACCTGCCGGAAGGCGGCGCGATCCGCCGGCGCAGGGGCGGCGCGCCGCGTTACGGGGGCAACGGGCGCGGAGGGCGCAAGACTGAAAGTTAAGGTCGAACCGCCGGCGCCGCAGCCATGAACGCCGGGGTGGCAACGGGGCTGCGCGTCTGCATCCCCATCGGTGATCGGGCGGAAGGGGGACTGTACACGTTTCTGCGCTACTGGCGGCGCTTCCTGGCCGACAGGGGCGCGGTCGTGAGCGAGGATCTCGGCGGCGACTACGATGTGCTCTTCGTGAACTCCTTCGTGGTGCCCTGCGCGGAGGTTCTGGCGGCGAAACGCCGTTTGCCGGGACTGCGGGTGATGCACCGCGTGGATGGGTCGGCCCGCGATTACGGGCGCACGCCGGAGGACGATGCGCGGCAGGCGCGCGTGAACATGCTGGCGGACGTCACGGTTTACCAGAGCGCCTACGGACGCTACGCGACGCGCCGTAAGTTCAGGGTGCTGTGCCAGGACGGGCCGGTTATCCACAACCCCGTGGATACGCGTATGTTCTGCCCCGCCGGCGAGCGGACTGCGTTGCCCGGCGCGCGGCGCGTGGGGCATGTGACGTTCAGCACCAACCCGCGCAAGGGGGCCGCGGATCTGTTCGCCGTGGCGCGCGCGAATCCCGACCTCACGTTCGTGGCGGCCGGCCGCTACGAGGACGCGCCGGCTTTGCCGAACCTGGTGACGGTGGGCGTTGTGGCGCATGAGCGGCTGCCCGCCCTGTTGCGGGGGTGCCACGCCCTGGCTTTCTTTGCCGAGAACGAGACGTGCTCCAACGTGCTGGCGGAGGGACTTGCCTGCGGACTGCCGGTGCTCTTCAGGGACAGCGGCGGCAACGGGGAACTGGTGGGGCCGTGCGGCGCCGCCGTGTCGCCTGCCACGTTCCGCTCGGCCTTCGCTGAGCTTTGGCCGCGCCGCCTGGAGGTGGCGGCGGCGGCCCGCACCAGGGCGGAGACCCTGTTTGCCGTGAACCCCGTGCTGGAGCGCTACGGGGACGCGCTCGGTCGCACCGTCCGGCGGCCGCTGCCCACCGCGGCGCGGGTGGCCTGGTTGTGCCTGCGTGGCTACCCGGTGTGGCCGGGGGGCCGGCGGCGGATGCTGGCGGATGCGTGGCGCCGGTTGTGGCGGCGGCCGTGCGGCACGCGGCGGGCGACGTGAAACGTGACATGCGCGTCAACTGGCTGACCTACACCGACGAGCGCGACTACGACAGGGTTGAGTCCGCGCTGTGGATCCGCGGCCTGCAGCTGCTGCCGTATCTCGAGGCCCTCGGTGTGCGGAACGCGTGGAACCAGCCTGACCGGCCCGCCGACGTGGCGGTCTTCCTGCGCTGGCAGAACGCGGAGGCGCAGGCGCTGGCGGCCGAACTGCGCCGGCGGGGACAGAAGGTCGTTTTCGATCTTTGCGTGAACTACTTCGACGCGTGCGAGGGACCGGCAGGGGCTTGTGCCCGTCCGGCGCAGGTTGCCGAGGCCCGGGCCATGCTGGAGCTGGCGGACGTTGTGACGTGTGCCTCGCGCTTCATCGCCGACAGGGCCGGGGCGCACCACCCCCGGGCCGTGTATGTGCCGGACTCGATTGACGGGCGGCATTTCGGCCTCGTGAAGGATCCCGCCGATTTCGCGCGGTCGCGGCTGCGGGCCATCTGGAGCGGGGTCAGCGTGAAGAGCGCCGACCTGGCACCCCTGTTGCCGCTGCTGGCCCGCGAGCGGTTCGACCTGGCGATCGTCTCGGACCGCGACCCGTTTCCGCGCGGTTCCTGGCGTTGGCTGTGGGCCAAGGCGCGGCTGGGGTACCGCTTCGTTCCGTGGCATTACCGGACCTTTCCGGCGGCGATTCTAGGCGGCGAGTTGTGTGTGGGGCCGCGGGACCGCGGCGTCAGCTACAACTGCGGGCACAGCTTCTTCAAGATCGGGGTTTTTCTGGCGGAGGGCGTGCCCGCCTTGGCTGCGCGCGTACCGTCCTACGGCGAAGTGCTGCTCGACGGCCGCAATGGCCGGTTTGCGGACACGCCCCGCGAGTGGCGCGAGGCGCTGCGAGCCGCCCGGGGCGCACGGTCGAGCCTGGTGGATTGGAGCCGGGCGGCACGGACCGCGCTGGCGCCGTTCGACACGGCCCGCGTGGCGGAGGCGTACCGGGCTTTGTTCGAGACCCTGCGGAGATGACGACGGCGGCGGACAGGCGGGAGGCTGGCGGCGGGGCCGCGGCGGATGGCGCCGGCGGGGGCTACCGTCTGCTCGTGCTTTTCAACTACGGCGCCACCCTCTCGCTGTGGCGGCGGATCGGGCACGCGGATCGGGAGCTCAACTACTACCGGGCGCTGCAGCGGGCCGGGGCGGGGGACGTGACCCTGCTGACCTACGACGATGCGCCCGCCGAGCATGCCGACTACGCCCGTCCTCTGCGCGTGCTGGGCAAGCGTGGCGTGCGCGGCAACCGCCTCTTCAGCGTGCTGGCGCCGCTGGTATGCCGCCAGGCCTTTCGCGAGGCTGACGTCTGGAAGACCAACCAGGCGCACGGGGCGTGGCTGGGGGCCGTGGCCAAGTTGCTCTACCGGCGCAAGACGTTCGTGATCCGCTGCGGCTACGTGCGCACGCCCGCCCTGCTGGGCGGCGAGGAGGGGCTGGGCATCTGGGGCGCCCGGTTCGCGCGCGCGGCCGAGTGGCTGGCCTTTCGGGTCGCCGACGCGGCCATCGTGACCACGGCCGCCGATGGTGACTTCCTGGTCAGGCGGTACGGCGTGCGCCGGGACAAGCTCGCCGTTATCCCCAACTGCGTGGACACCGAACGCTTCCGGCCCGCGGAGGCGTCGTGCCCCGCCGGACCGCTGCGCGTGATCATGGTGGGGCGCCTCGTGCCGCTGAAGAACTTCGGCCCGGCGATCGAAGCCCTGGCGCGGCTCGCGCCGGCGGTGCGTGGCACGCTGATCGGGCAGGGGCATTTACAGGCGGAGCTGGAGGCCCTCGCCCAGGCGCGGGGCCTCCCGCTGGAGATCGTCCCCGCCGTGCCCAACGACCGGTTGCCGGAGCGCCTGCGGGCCGCGGACGTGCTGCTGCTGCCGCAGACCTACGGGGCCGGGATGTCGAAGGCGATGATCGAAGCCATGGCCTGCGGCCTGTTGGTGGTGGCGTCCGACATCGAACCCCACCGGCAGGTCATCGAGGATGGCGTGAACGGCTTCCTGTGCGGTACCGCTGCCGATGCGCTGGCCGCCTGCCTTGCGCGCGTGCTGGCGCTGCCGCCGTCCGCGCGGGCGGCGGTGGCGCGGCAGGCACGGGAGGATGCCGTGACCAGGTATTCGATGCGGGTGGTGACCGGGCAGGAAGTGGCGCTGTGCCGGAAGTTGCTGGCGCGGCGCGGACAGGCGCCGCGCCCGGCCGGGTGAGAGGAATCGTGACCATGACAGTGAACGCGATAGCCAGCCGGGAAGGGAACCAGTTCGACAACCTGTGCGTGGACGTGCCGGAGCTGTACCGGCGCGTTCCGCTGTCGAAGGCGGCCGGTGCCGGCGTCAACGTTGTCCCCTTCACGTGGGCGCCGTGCTACCGCTGGTACCGCAGCGTGCTGCTGCCCCTGCGCCTGCGCGCCCGCCTCTGGGCCCTGGCGCGGCGCACCCACCTGGACATTGGCTGGTTCGAGACGTTTCAGGAGTACTGGAGCAGCGTGCTGCAGGGGCGGCCGCTCCTCACCGTGCACGACTTCTACTTCCTCCAGAACCTGTATCGCGTGCGCTTCCAACAGAGCCGGCTGGCGGCGACGACGGACGCGAAGATCCACCTGACGGCCTGGCAGCAGCCGGAACTCATCCACCAGTTGATGCTGTTCGTCGCGCGGGAAACGGTCGAACACCAGTTGGAGGTTGTGCGGGAGCTCCTGGCGGCCCGGGCGGCGGACGGGGCGTTGGCGTACCTGGAGTACGGCTGCGGGGCGGCGCCTGTGACCGTGTCGCTTTTCGAGTTCTGCAAGCCCGGCCCGCGGCTGGTGGTCCAGCTTGCCGACATCCAGACCGTCACGTTCCACTACGCGGCGTGGCGCTTCCGCCGCTGCTCGAACGTACGCCCCGTGCTGTTGCGCGAGGACAACGCCTTCCAGCCGGAGTTGACGGAGCCGCTGGACGCCATCGTCTGCCTGGACGTTTTCGAGCACCTCAACCGGCCGCTCGAAACCGTGCAGCGCTTCCACGCGGGACTGAAGCCGGGCGGGCGCCTGCTGTTCAACTACGTGCTGTCGCAGGGGGACCGCGGGGCCTTCGACACGGTGCAGGGCATGGCCGAGCGCAACGCCGTGCTCGACTTCGTGGAGCGCAACTTCACGATCGGGCGCGGTGTGCTGGCCAGGGGCGACAGCATGGGACTGACGGTTGCACGCAAGCGTCCGACGTGAGGCAGGGCCGGTGCCTGCCGGGGGGCGATGAATATGACGCCGACAGTCAGCGTGCTGCTGCCCGTGTACAACGCCGGCGCGTTCCTGGCCGAGAGCATCGGCAGCGTGCTGGGGCAGTCGTGGCGGGATTTCGAGCTCGTGGCCGTCGATGACGGCTCCACGGACGAAAGCGGCGCCATCCTCGCGCAGTTCGCCGCGGCGGACGCGCGCGTGCGCGTGGTCCGGCAACCGGCCAACGGCGGCCTGGTGCGGGCGCTGAACCGCGGCCTGGAGGTTGCGCGGGGACGGTACATCGCGCGGCAGGACGCGGACGACCCGTCGCTGCCGGAGCGCCTGGCCCGGCAGGTCACGTTCCTGGAGCGGGAGCCTGCCGTCGGGATTGTCGGCGGCGCTTTCCTGCTGGCAGACGGGGAGGGCCGTCGGCTGGGAAGCCAGGCCATGCCGGTCTCCCACACGGCGATCCGGTGGCGCACGCTGTTCGACACGCCGTTCTGTCACCCCGCTGTGATGTTCCGGCGGGGGCTGGTCACGGATCCCGCTTCGTTCTACCAGCCCGTCTGGCACTGCGAGGACTACGACCTGTGGGGGCGGTTGCTGGCGACTACGCGCGGGGCCAACCTGGCCGAGGCGCTGGTGGTGCACCGCGTGCACGGCGGCTCGGTTTCGGCGCGATACGCCGTCGCGCAGGCGCGGAACCGGATCGCGACATCGCGGCGCGAGCTGGCGCGCGTGCTGCCGGACGCGCGCGTGAGTGATGACGAGGTGGAGACCTTGCATCGCTGGCAGCTTGCGCTGCCGTCCGTGCTGGGTGAGGCGCATTTCGCCCTCATGAGCTACGTGCTCGCCTTGCTGGCGGCGTTCGGGCGTCTGCCCGGAGTCCGTCCTGCCGAGGTGGCAGCCCTGCGGCGCGCGTGGGCGGGGGCTCTCGCCGCCGCTTTGCCGCGCCATCGCCTGCGGGCGGCGTGGCGGGCCGGTGTTCTGGGCGAACTGCTGCGCACGGCCTGGCGGCCGGTCACACGGCGAGTCTGGCAGACCTGTCGGCAGGCACCGGCTGCCGCGGTGCCTGGTTAGAGGGAACTGACCTTGCTCTTTCACACACTCCACTTTGCCGTCTTCTTCCTCCTGGTGCTGTACCTGTACGTCAGGCTCGATCACCGGTGGCAGAACCGCTTGCTGCTGGCAGGGAGCTACTACTTCTACGGCTGTTGGGACTGGCGTTTTCTGAGCCTGCTGCTGTTCTCCACGGCCATGGATTTCTGGTTCGCGCGGGTCATCGCAAAGGCCAGGGCAGCGGGGGCTGTGCGCCGGGCCCGCTGGACGATCACGGGCAGCGTTGTCTGCAACCTCACGCTGATTGGCGTCTTCAAGTACTACGGTTTCTTCGTGTGGGGCGCCTCCCGGTTGCTGGAGACGCTGGGGCTTCCCTGCTCGCTGCCGCTCCTGCACATCGTGCTGCCCGTCGGCATCTCCTTCTACACCTTCCAGAGCCTCTCGTACACGATTGACGTGTATCGGGGCGACCTGCAGCCCGCTGACCGCTTCGAGGACTTCGCGCTCTTCGTGTCGTTCTTTCCGCAGCTGGTCGCCGGTCCGATCGAGCGGGCCACGCACCTGCTGCCACAGGTTCTGCGGCGGCGGACCGTGACCGTGCAGGACATACAGGAAGGCGCTTACCTGTTTGTGATCGGCCTGCTGCGCAAGGTGGTCGTGGCCGATTCGGCAGGGGTGCTGGCCGATCTGTGCTTTGGCGATCCCGCGGCGCGCTCGTCGCTTCAGCTGGTGCTCGGACTGGTTCTGTACGGTTTCCAGATCTATGGCGACTTTGCAGGCTACAGCGACATGGCCCGCGGCTGCGCACGGTTGATGGGGTTCACGCTCATGCGGAACTTCAGGCACCCCTATTTCGCCGCCAATATAGCCGACTTCTGGCACCGGTGGCATATCTCACTGTCGACGTGGTTGCGTGACTACTTGTACATCTCGCTGGGCGGAAACCGCGGCGGGCGCGCCCGGACCTACCGGAATCTTCTGCTGACCATGCTGCTGGGCGGGCTGTGGCATGGCGCGCACTGGACGTTCGTGTTGTGGGGGGGACTGCACGGGTTCTACCTGGTGCTGCACCGCCTGGCGGGAGAACTGCGCCTGGGTGACAGCATCGGGCGGATCCGCAGCCGGGCGGGGCTCGGCATCGTGCGCGGCACGGGCATCGTCGCGACGTTCGCGGTCGTCCTGCTCACCTGGCTGCCCTTTCGCATCAACAACATCGGTGACATGCTGGTCTACCTGAAACGGATTGCGGCGTGCGACTGGGGCAGCGCGGCGGATGTCGTGCCCGCTGCGTTCCTGGTGGCGATCATGCTGGCGATCGATATCCCGCAGGCTCAAGCCGACGACGAGTTCGTGTTTCTGCGCGCCGCGCTGCCATGGAGGGTCCTGGTAGCCGCGGTCGCGACCTTGCTGCTGGTCTTCAGCTTTGGAAACAAGTATGCCCCGTTCATCTACTTCCAGTTCTAACCAGGTAGCGGCGCGGGACTCCGCCGTGCCCGGCCTGGACGGCGACGCCGCGCTGGGAGGGGGTCGCGACATGCGCGCGGCCTTCGACATGGCCTGGCGTGGGGGGCGGCGCTTCGCCGTTGCGTTGGCGCTGACGCTGGCGGCGTGCGAGGCACTTCTGCACGTTCCGGCTGTGCGAAACGCTGTCCCCATGCCCAACCCGTACTACCACGCCAGCGTCGAAACCCGGGCTCGCGTGCTGGAGCGTTTTCTCGCCCGGCAGGGCGGGGTCGACGTGCTGTTCGTCGGCAGCTCCGCGGTTGGCGCCGGAGTCGTTCCCCGGATGTTCGACGAGGTGTTTCGCGCCAAGGCGCAGCACGAGGTCGCCAGTTTCAACGGGTGGCTGTCCGGTCTTAACCCCGATCCTGCCCGCCTTTACCTCGAGAAGTGGTGGTTCGAACGCGTGACGCCGCGTGTCGTTGTCCAGGGGGTGCGCTACTGCGAGCTCATGTCGAACCAGGCAGCGAAGGACTACGACCGCTTCCAGTTGAGCCGGCTGGAACCGCTGTGGTTGCGCGGGGACCCGTGGGGCCTCGTGCACGCATGGCTGATCGAGCACGTGCAACTCCTGCACTATGCCGGATTCCTGCCCATGTACCTGCGGGACTTCGACTGGCCGCCCAACCGGCCGCGGGGCGGCGCCGTCCATGCGGACGGCTCTCCCGTTGACGCCAGAGGCGCCGAGGGTGAAAAGCCGAAACGCCTGCCGACGCCGGAGGAGGCGAAGCGGCTGCATGGCTACGAGGTGTCATACACGGAGCCGTGGGACCCGGGCAAGGCGACCTTCGTGTTCAACAGCCTGAGCAAGACCGTGGCAATGTGTCGTCGCCACGGCGTGCGGTACGTGCTGTTCAACGTCCCCGAGCATCCGGCGCGCTTTCTGCTCCAGCCGGGTGGGGCCGAGTTGTACCGGCAGTATCTTGCCGGCGTGCGGCAGTGGGCCGCACGGGAGGGGGTTCCGTTCGTTGACGTGACGCGGGGCCAGGTCGCTTACATGGGCGACGCGGACTACACGTACGACCACTTCCACATGAATGCACACGGGCGCAGCCGTTTCACGCGGGCGTTGGCCGAGGCTATGGCCCCCGTCTTGAACCTCGACTGAAACATGGACCTGACTGTTGTTATTGCCACCTGCGGGCGTCCGGACCGGTTGGCCGTTTGCCTCGAACTCGTTGGCCGATGCCTGCGCGCGACCGCTTCCGGAGCGGGCGTGGTTGTCGTGGACAACGATGCCACGGCCAGCGCGCAGGCCGTGGTCGAGCGCTGGTCGGCCGAGTCGAAGGCGCCGACCCGGTACCTCCGGTCGCGGCCGCGGCACAAGAGCGCGGCGCTGAATGCGGGGATCCGCGCGGCGCCGACTGACTGGCTGGCGTTCACGGACGACGACACGTTGCCCGCCGCCGACTGGCTGGCGCAGGGGGCGCGCTTCGCCGCGGCCGGCGGTTTCCGGCTCTTCGGCG
Source organism: uncultured Victivallales bacterium (assembly GCA_964402115.1). Lineage (GTDB taxonomy): Bacteria > Verrucomicrobiota > Kiritimatiellia > UBA8416 > CAYOBW01 > CAYOBW01. Next base: position 29,109 of record CAYOBW010000015.1, on the reverse strand, counting down.
GCCGTATCGCTCTCGGCGAGATCCCGCTGCCGCTGCCGCGCTCGCTGGCCCCGTACAACCGCCTTGGCCAGCGACCGGGCGGCGGCGTCTTCGTCCACTATGAACCGCAGCCCGTGAGCGGGGCGCTGCGGCCCGCTGCGCCCGTGCCTTTCGGCGCCAATGTCTTCGTGCACCGGACGGTCTTCGCCGACTACGGGGGCTACGACGAGGCGCTGTGGGACCTGTGTGGCCGCGCCGCGCTGGGCGTGGACGACGGGGAGTTCGGCGTGCGCGTGAAGGCGGCCGGCGAGCCGCTCGGCTATTGCCATGAGGCCGTCGTCGTGCATCCCGTGCATACCGAGAAGTTTCAGCTGACGCGCCGTATGCGTCACGCCTTCCACTTCGGGTGGCGCGACGCCCTGGTGTTTCCCGATGGCCCGCGGCGCCTGCGGCCCTTCGAACTGCGCCGCCTGGCCGGTTGGGCGGGGTCGGCGGTGTGGCAGGGCCTGCGGGGCCAGCCGGCGGAGGCCGCAGCGGACTGCGTCGAGGCTGCCCGCACGGCCGGCAAACTCGCGGTGCGCTGGTCGCGCGCCTATGCCCAGCGGCGCGCCGCGCGGGAGTCGCGGGTATGACGCGCGGCTGTGGCGACGAAACGGTCGAGGCTGGACGCGATGGCGTGCCCGGCGCCTATGCATTCTTCGCACGGTACGTCCTGCTGCGTTGGGAGTCCTGCCTCGATGTCGGCGGCGGGCTTGGCGTGGGGCTGCGCCTTCTGCGCGCTCGCTCGTCCCGCGTGCGGGCCATCGATCGCGACCCGCGCCTGCTGTCGTTGGGCGTGGAACTTGGGGATGTGCGGGACGAGCCCTCTGCGAGCGTGGACTGGGTACTGGCGATTGACGTGATCGAACATGTCGAGGACGACCTGAGCTTCATGCGGGAACTCTGGCGCGTCGCACGCCGGGGTGTCTTCGTGACGACGCCCAACCAGGCGGAACACCCGCATTACACGTGGCCCTACCACGTGCGTGAGTATACCATTCCGCAGTTCGACGCGTTGTGCCGCTCCGGTTGCCCCGACGCGCGCAGATTCTTCGGGCTGGGTGGGGGTGTCTACGGCGGGTCGTTGAGCCGGGCGCATTGGACCGACGCCTGGGAGCATCAGGGCCTTCTGGTGACCCGACGGCGGCTGTGGGGGCGTGGCACTGTCCTGGCCCTGCGGGAACTGGCATTGCGCAGCCGGCGGTCGACGCCAGCTGCCGGCAAGAGCTGACAATGAGTGTACGCGCTGACGAGCCTGCGGAAGTGGCGGCCGCAAACCCGCGGACTAAGGTGGCCGTGGCCAGTTCGGGCCTGGGGCACGTCGCGCGGGGGATCGAAACCTGGGCGCTCGACACCGCCGAGGCCCTGGCCGCCGCAGGGTGTGAGGCGCACCTGTTCGCCGCCGGCGCCGCGGGCGCGCGCGGCGTGCCGGTGTCCGTGTTGCCCTGTGCCCGGCGCGGCGACCGGGCGGCGCGGCTGCTCGCGCGCCTGGCGCCCTCCGGGACGTGGCGGTGGGGGTGGCAGAGCCCCTATGGCTGGGAGCAGTTCACGTTCTGGCTCCGTCTCGCGCCCGCGCTGCGACGCGGCGCCTTCGACCTGCTCCACGTGCAGGACCCGCTGCTGGCCTACTGGTGCCGCGCGTGGCGGCGGCGGGGGTGGCTGCGGACGCGCGAGATCCTGGCGCACGGCACCGAGGAGCCGGCCGCGTTCCTGGCGGAGTTTCCATGTGTGCAGCATCTGGCTCCCTGGCACCTCGAACAGTTGCGGACAACGACGCGCGGCGCGCACCCCTTGTGGCGGGCCATCCCGAACTTTGTCGACACGGCGCGCTTCCGGCCGGCCGTCGACGCGGCCGAGCGGACGGCGGCACGCCGCGCGCTGGGGCTGCCGCCGGATGCCTGGGTGTTGGGATCGGCGGCGGCGGTCAAGCGCGACCATAAGCGCGTGGATTACCTGATTCGCGAGTTCGCCGCGGCGCTGCCCGCCCTGGGGCACCGCGACGCCCGGTTGGTGATTGCCGGAGCCAGCCACTCGGACGCCCCGGCGTTGGCGAGGTTGGCACAAACGCTGGCGGGTGACCGGGTCGTGATCCTGTTGGACTTGCCCCGGGAGGAGATGCCGGCCTTCTACCGCGCGTTGGACGCATTCGCCCTGGCGTCCCTGTTCGAGATGATGCCGATTGCGCTGCTCGAGGCGCAAGCCAGCGGGCTGCCGGCCGTGGTGCACGGCCATCCCGTGCTGGCCTGGATGTGCGGGGCGGAGGACGCGCCGCACGGCGGGGAGACGATTGACATGGCGGCTGAGGGGGCGCTGACGGGGTGGCTGGGGGCGGCGGAACCCGCGCGCCTGGCCGCGCTGGGGCGGGGGGGGCGTCAGCGGGCTGTGGCGCTGTTTGCGAAGGATGTCGTGGTGCGGCAGTACCTGGCTTACTATCGCGACGTGTTGGACGGGACACGGGCTGGGGCCGAGCGCGGGGCAGGGGGAGCCATCTGAATGGCGGCAACTTCCGTCAGTGTCGTGATTGCCGCGTACAATGCGGAGCGCACGATCGAGGCGGCGGTGGCGTCGGTCGCGCGGCAGACGCTACTGCCGCTTGAACTGCTTGTCGTGGACGACGCCTCGACGGACGGCACGGCCGCCGCGGCCGGGCGGGCGGTCGCGGCGCTGCCCGGCGGACGCGTGCTGCGCCAGCCGCGCAACGGCGGCCCGGCCGCGGCGCGCAATGCCGGCGTGGCGGCTGCGACGGGCGAGTGGGTGGCGTTCCTCGATGGTGACGACGTCTGGCTGCCCTGGAAACTCGAACGCCAGACCGCGGCCGTCGCACGCCAACCGGACGTGGCCCTTTGGGCGGGCGGCTCCGTGCGCTTCGCGACAGCTGCCGAACTGGCGCGCCTGCTGGAGCTGCCGGCGCCGGCCGTGGACGATCCGCGCCCCGTGCACCTGGAGGAATTCGTGCGCCACAACCCCGTGGCCACCTCGACGGTGCTGCTGCGGCGCTCGGTGTTCCGGGCGTGCGGCGGTTTCGACCCGGGATTCCGCGGGCCCGAGGATTTCGATCTCTGGCTGAGGGTGTCCGCTGTGGCGCCCATCTGGCTGGGTGAGGCGGCGGTTGCGCTTTACCGCTTCGTGCCCGGCAGCTTGAGCATGGACGAACGGCGGTTCCTGCCGCAGGTGCTTGGCGTGCTGGCGAAGGCTTTTGCGCCCGGCGGCGCGCTGGCCGCGCATGCCGGGTGGCGCGCAACGGCGGAGTCGACGCAGTACTGGAACGCGTCGTGGATGGCTTTCAACCGCGGCGACCGGCGGTCGGCGGTCGGCTTGCTGCGCGGCGCGTACCGCCTGCACCGGGAGGGCGGCTCGCGCGTGGCGCGACCCTGGCTGCGGCTGCTGGCGCGTTACCTGGTTGGCCGGCGGCTGCCGGACGAAACAGCGTGAGGTGCGTGATGGCGAATCCCCTGAAACTGGTGGCGAAGCGTTTGGTGTACGGCGGACTGCCCGTGCCCCGTTGCGTGCGGCCGCTGATCCGCGGCATGTACCGCGGGGGTGTGTGGGGCGTGGAAGCCCTCGCGGTGTGCCGGAAGGTCTTCTGGATCGAGCCCGTCCTGCGCGCGGTCTGCGCGGACGTGGGGCGCGGCCTGCGGGCCGAACGCCTGCCGTTCATGCGGGGCGTGGGGCGCTTGCGCCTGGGGAACGAGGTCTACCTCTCGGGGCGGAGCTGCTTCTACTTCCTCAACGGCATGCCGGAAATGCCGGAGATTGTCGTGGGCGATCGCACGTTCATCGGCAACGGCTGCACCCTGGCCGCCGGCCGGCGCATCGAGATCGGGGCGCACTGCCTGCTTGCGGCCGGCGTGCGCATTCACGACAACGACGGGCATCCGCTCGATCCCGCCCGGCGCCGCGCTGGCGAGCCCATCCGCCAGGACGAGACCGCGGCCGTGCGCATCGGTGACAACGTGTGGATTGGCGCCGACTCGCTGATTCTCAAGGGTGTGACCATCGGCCACGACGCCGTGGTGGCGGCGGGCGCGATCGTCACGCACGACGTGCCGCCCGCGACCGTGGTGGCGGGCAACCCGGCGCGACCCGTGCGGCAGCTGGCGGCAGCGGGAGAGCAGGAGTGACCCCCCGGTGAAAACCCTGCTCCTCTGCAATCTGGCGCCGCGCAAGCTCGGGGCGTACGAGCAGGTCGTGACGGCCATCGGACGCGAACTCAGCGCCGCGGGCGACGCGTACGTGGCCGCCTTCAGCGCCGCGCCCATTCCTGAGGTGGCCGACGGGTTCGCCGCGGCCGGGGTGCGGTGGACGGTCATTCCCGGCTGGTGCGGCGCTGACGGCGAGCCGCGGCCGTGGGCCGTTTGCGGGCCGGCACGGCAGCTGGTGCGCGCGGAACGCCCCGACGTGGTGGCCGTGCATTTCGGGAACGAACTGCCCGCCCTGGCGGTCTGGCTGGCGGGTCGCGTCACCGGGAACAACCGTGCCGCGTGGGTCTGGGAGCAGGATCAACAGATCCAGCCGCCTTCGGCCCTGACTGCCCGGCTGTCTCGCATCGGGCTCGTGGGGCGGTGTTTCGCGCGGGTGGTGGCGGTGTACGAGGGGGGGCGCAGGTCGCTGCGCGAACGTGGCGTGCCGGACGGGAAGATCGCGGTCATTCGCAACGCGGTGGGCGATCATCCGCCGGCCCGCCCGCGCGGGTGGCTGCGGCAGGAACTCGGCGTGCCAGCCTCGGCGGCGCTTATCGCGACGGTTGGCAGCCTGATTCCGCGCAAGCGCCTGGATCTCGGCATCCGCGCGCTGGGAACCGTTTCCGCGCGGGGCGGCAGGCAGGCCCACCTCGTGGTGGTCGGGGACGGCGGCGAGTACGACCGGCTGAAGCGCCTGGCGGCCGGCCTGCAGCTCGCCGGGCAGGTGCACCTGCTTGGCCTGCGGCAGGATGTGCGCGACGTGCTGGCGGAGGCGGACCTGCTCCTGCATACCTCGCTGGCGGAGACCTGCACGTACGCCGTGACGGAGGCGATGTGCGCCGGCATCCCGGCCGTGGTGACGGAGGCGGGCGCCGCGCGCGAGCAGATCGCCGACGGTGAAAGCGGCTTTGTCGTGGCGCGCGACGATTTCGCCGGTTTGTGCGACCGCCTGGCGGTGCTGGTTGGTGACGCGGACCTGCGTCGGTCCCTCGGGCGCGCCGCGCGCGCGCGCTGGCAGGCGCATTACCAACTGGCGGACGCGGCGCGCGGCTATGCAATGCTCTATCGATCGCTGGTGCGCGCATGAGCGACCTGCCCCGTATCTGGCACGTGGTCATCAGCCTGGAGTTCGGCGGGCTGGAGCGGCTGGTCGTGGATTGGACCAACGCGCGCAACCGCCGGCAACCCGGCTCGACGGCCATCTGCTGCCTCGACGCGCCCGGGGCGTTGGCGCCGCTGGTCGAGGGCGGCGCGGTCGTTGCCCTGCAGGCGTCAAGAGGTCGCTTCCCTTGCGACCTGGCGGCCTTGCGGACCTTGCGGCGCCTCGCGTTGCGAACCGCTGGCGGCTGCGGCCGTGCGGCTGACCTCCTGCACTCGCACAACCTCGCGCCCCAGCAGTACGCGGCCCTCGCCCGGCTCGGCACGCGGCTGCGCCATATTCACACGGAGCACGGGACGAATCCGCACGCGGGCAGCCTGGTCCATCGTTTGCGCAACCGGCTGCTGTTCGCGGCGACAGATCGGTACGTGGCGGTCTCGAACCACACGGCCGATAGCCTGACCGCCGTGCAGCGCCTGCCGCGCCATGGCCTGGTGGTGATTCCGAACGGGGTGTCCGCCGCGCCGCCCGGCGGTGTGCCCGCCAGCGTGCGCGGCGCCGTGCGGGCGGAGCTTGACATCGCGCCTGACGCCGCGGTCCTGGGGGCTGTCGGGCGGCTGGCCTGGATCAAGGGCCACGATCGCCTGCTGCAGGCCTTCGCCGCACTGGTGAGACAGCGGGCGGTGGCTGGTGCGCGCGTGCCCGTGCTGGTGCTGGTGGGCGATGGGCCGGCGCGGGCGGCGCTGGAGTCGCAGGCCGGGGCCCTGGCGATTCGTGAGCGAGTCGTCTTCACCGGCTACCGCGTGGACGGGCGCCGGCTGCTCGCGGCGCTGGACCTGTTCGTGCTGCCTTCCCGGAGCGAGGGGCTCTCGGTGGCGCTGTTGGAGGCCATGGCCGATGGCGTGCCCGTGGCGGCGACGGATGCGGGCGAGAACCGCGTGGTCATGGGGGACACGGGGAGCCCTTTGCCGGTGGACGAGGAGGCGTGGACCGCCATCCTCGGGGACGCGCTGGACGCGTCGGTCGCGCCGGCGCCGGCGTTCCGGCGCCGGCTCGCCGAGGCGCGGCGGCGCGTGGCGGAGGCGTTCTCGCTGGAGGGCTCGCTCGCTGCCTACGAACGGATCTACGCGGAGGTGCTCACGCACGGGCGATGAAGATCCTGACGGTCAGCAATCTCTATCCCTGGCCTGCGCAGCCGCAGCGGGGACGTTTCAACGCGCAGCTTTTCGCGGCGCTCGGCCGGCTGGCGGCGGTGGAGAACCTCTGCCTCGTGCCGGAGTGGCGCCCCTGGCGGTGGGCCGGGGTGCGGCAGTGGCAGCAGCCGCCCGGAGCCGCGGGGGCGCCGTCCTCCCGCTATGAGCCCGTGGCCTACATCCCCAAGCTCGGGCGGGACTGGAGCGCCCGCACGTACGCCTGGTCCTTGCAGGGGTGGCGCGAGCGTTTCGGTGTTTGCGACGTCGTTTACGCCTCGTGGCTGTATCCCGACGGTGCGGCGGTGGCGGCGCTGGCGCGTGAGGCGGGCGTGGACTGCTGGCTTATGGTGCTGGGGAGTGACGTGGAGCACCTCATGGCGCCCGCACGCCGGCGGGCCGTGCTGGAGGCCTGCGCTTCCGCGCGCGGGCTCGTCTGCGTGGCGCAACACCTTGCCGACCGGCTGGCGGAGTGCGGGGTCGCGGTCGCCAAGCTCCACGTTGTGCCAAACGGCGTGGACGCCGCCCTCTTCAAGCCGCTGGCGCGGGACAGCGCCCGGGCCGCGCTTTCCGCGCAATGGCGTGACCTGCCCTGGGCGGATGCGCCTGACGCGCCGGTGGCTATCTTCGTCGGCAATCTCGTGCCGGTCAAGGCGCCGGACCTGCTGCTGCGCGCCTGGGCCGCGGTCATGGCGGCGGCGCACCGCGGCGGTGTGCGCCGGCCGGCCCTGGTCATCGTGGGCGACGGTCCGCTGCGTGCGCGTCTCGAGCAGTCGCTGCCCGCCGCCTGTCGCGCGTCGGTCCGGTTTGTGGGCGCGCGACCGCACGCCGAACTGGCGCTGTGGCTGAACGCGGCCGATTGCCTGTGCCTGTGCAGCCGGAGCGAGGGCATGCCGAATGTCGTGCTCGAGGCCCAGGCGTGCGGCCTGCCCGTGGTGGCGACGGACGCGGGCGCGTGCCGCGCGTTGCTGGCGGACGATCCGGGTAGCCGGCTCGTGGCCGCGCCCGCGCCGGACGCGCTGGGGGATGCACTGCAGGCGGCCTTGGCGGCGGGCCTTGCGGACGGTCGGACGCCGCGGGTTGTGCGCGTGCGGCGCGGGAGCTGGGACGATCAGGCGCGACGGATTCTTGAACTCATGGCGGGGGCATAGCGATGAACCAAGTCGGAACGGAACGGTGCGGCCTGGGATGGCGCGCGGGGCTTGCGGTTCTGGCGGTGGCGTTGGCCGCCAACCTGGCGGTGGCGTTCAAGGGCGGCCTGGCTCGTCCGGTGCAGAGTGACGCCCACTACTTTCTGCAGATTGCCCGCAGCCTGACTACCGGCCAGGGGTATCGCTGCGCGGAGAGCTTCTGGCCGGGGGCGCCCACCATGCAGCGCCTGCCCGGTTGGCCGGCCGTGGAGGCCGTGGGCGTGTGGGCCTTGCCCTGGCTGGATCCCGCTGCCGTCGCGCACCTGCTGGCGGCGTTGCTGAATGTTGGTGTCGCCCTGCTCCTGGCCGGCCTCACATGGCGTTTGCTGCAGCGACGTGCGGCCGCCGTGCTGGCGGGGGTGGGCTACGCGGTGCACCCGACGGCGCTGCACGAGGCGCTGTCGGCGCTATCCGAGCCGCTCTTCCTGCTGCTTGCGTGTGCCGGCGCCTGGCTGTTGCTGGACGCCCGACCGTGGCGGCGCGCCGCGGCCGCGCTGACGCTGGGCTGTGCCTGCCTCGTGCGTGTGAACTTCGTCCTATGGCTGCCGGCCATGGCCGGGCTGGGGGCGCTGGTGCTGCTGTGGCAGCACCGGCGGCCCGCGTGGCGGACGATGGGTTTGTGGGCTGTCTATGGGGCGCTGTTTGTGCTGCCCGCCCTCTTGTGGGCGGCCCGGAATCACGCCGTCTGCGGGCATTTTCCCGTGCTCAGCACCTTGCGCGGGCAGACCTTCTACGGCGGCAACAATCCCGTCGTGGCGGGTACGCTCGACTACTGGGGGTACTGGGTCTTTCCCAACCAGATCCCCGGGGAGCCGACCCTGGCCGAGTTGGCGGTCACGCGTTCCGAATACGAGGTGGACGCCTACTACTACGGTCGCGGGCAGGCTTTCATCCGCGGCAACCTGGCCGGGATGCCCCGCCTGTGGCTGGGCAAGCTCGTGCGCGCCTACGTGCCGCTGCCGTGGAAGCCGAGCCTGGGTTCGTATGCCGTCAATGGCTTCCGCGCCCTGCTGTACCTGGCCGCGTTCGCCGGTTGTGTCCTGGTGTGGAAGTCGCTATCCTTGACGTTTCGCCTGACGCTCGGCGCCATGGCGTTGGCCAGCGTGGTCACCGTGGTGGGATTCTGGGGGTGTGCGCGGTTTGCGTTCGCGGTGGAGCCGTTCCTGCTTCCGCTCGCCGCGGGTGGCGTGCTTTCGGCCTTTCGCTGTGCCGCGGCCGGCGCCGGACGCTGCGCGGGCCGGAGCGGCGCGGGGCCGGCGCCGGACAGGAAACAGACATGGATTTCGTGATCATCGCCAACATGTGGTCGGCCGGGGTGGACAACCCGACGAGCAAGCACCGCATCGCGCTGGACCTGGCCGCGCGCGGTCACCGCGTCCTGTGGCTCGAAGCCGCCGGCATGCGCAGTCCCAGCCTCGGCTCGAACCGCGACCGGTCGCGGATTCTGCAGAAACTGCGGGCGGTGCGGCAGGGCGCGCGGCGGGTCATGGGGGCCGGCGCGGGCGGCAGCGTGTGGGTGGTGACGCCGCTGCCGATTCCCCTGCCGGGGTACGCCGCCATCCGCTGGCTGAATGGCCGCCTGTACGGCGCGGTGGGAAAGTTCTGGTCCCGGCGGCTCGGCTTCGTGGATCCCGTCCTGATCAATTACGCGCCCGTGCTGCCCGAGGCGATGCTGGGCTGGGCCCGGCGGACGCGGGAAGGTGCGGTGCGCGCCGTCTATTACTGCGTCGACCGCTGGGACGCTTTCGCGATGTACGACTCGGCCATGATGGCGCAAATGGACCGGCGCTGCTGCCGCTGCGCCGACCTGGTTGTGGCCACTTCGCAGGACCTGCTGGAGCGCTGCCGGCGCCACAATGCCAACACCCACCTCATCACGCACGGCGTTGACCACGGGCACTTCGCGCAGGCCCTGGCGCTGGGGCAGGCCACCCGGCCCGCGGACCTGCCCGCCGGTCCCCTTGTGGGTTTCTTCGGCCTCCTGTCGGAGTGGGTGGACCAGGCGCTGCTGGTCACCCTGGCGCGCTCGCTCCCGGACGTGCGGATCGTGCTGATCGGCGCCTCGGACGTGGAGGTCGGCGCGCTGGCCGCCGAACCGAACATCCTGCTGCTGGGTCCCAAGCCGTTCCGTGACCTGCCCGCGTACGCCGCCCACTTCACGGTGGGCATCATTCCTTTCCTTGTCAACGAATTGACGCAGGCGGTGAACCCGGTCAAACTGCGGGAAATGTTGGCTGCCGGTTGTCCCGTGGTCTCGACGGCGCTGCCCGAGGTCGCCTGCTACGTGGATGGCACGCGCGGGTTGGTGGCCGCAGCGGAGCGGGGCGCCTTCGTGGATGCGGTGGGCGCGCTCGTCCGCAACCCGCTCGACTTGGCGGCGCGGTCGGCACTCAGCCGGCGGATGTCGACCGAAACGTGGACGGCCAAAGTGGGCGCGCTGCTGGATCTTCTGCAGCCGCGGTGACGGGACGGAGCGGGCGCTGACTATGGAAGGAACGGCAAATATGACACGGCACGGGCTGCTGGGCCTGGTGCGTGCCGATGTGCGGGCCAAAGCGGAGTGGGTCTACGGCTCGTCTGGCGCGCGCAACATCCTGAAGGCCCTCTTCACGGACGGCACTTTTGCGATGGTGGTCTATCGCCTCATGCAGGCGAGTCACCGCTGGCATCTCTTTCCGTTGGTCATGTTCTTCAACAAGCTGAACGCGATCGCCGGACGGTGCGTGATCGGCCGGAGCGCCTCATTCGGTCCGGGCTTCGTGCTGGTTCACAGTGACGGTGTCTTTATCAATTCCGCCGTGCAGGCCGGGTGCAACGTCAAGATCGAGCACCAGGTCACGATTGGCGCGGAGCGGGGTGCGATCCCGCGCCTGGGAGACGATATCTTCATCGGCGCCGGCGCGCGCGTGCTGGGCGGCATTCGCGTGGGGAACCGCGTGAACATCGGCGCGAACGCCGTCGTGCTGGAAGACGTGCCGGACGACACCACGGCCGTCGGGGTGCCGGCGCGGATGGTGCGGCGGGGTGGCCGGGCGCCGGCGTCCGCCGCGCCGGACACTGGCGCGGGAGGGCGGTAGCCCATGTTCGCGGACGGGCTGCTGGTCATCCTGGCTGCCGTACTCGCTTACGCCTGGTTGGTTTATCCGTTGCTGCTGAAGTGGCTGGCGCGCCGGCGCGCCCTGGCGGCGCCGCCGGCGCCGCCTGTTGCGTCGTTGCCCCGCGTGGCCGTCCTGCTGGCGGCGTACAACGAGGAGGCGGTCATTGCCCGGCGGGTGCGCAACCTGCTCGCGTTGGACTACCCGGTTGAGCGCCTGAGCGTGTACCTCGGGGTGGATGGCGCGACGGATGGCACAGCGCACCTGGCGCAATCGGCGGCCGCCGGCCTGGCGCACATCCGCGTCATGTCCTTCGCCGGGAACCGCGGCAAGGTGGCCGTGCTCAAGGATCTTGTCGCGCAGACCTTGTCCGCGGCGCCGGCTCCCGACCTCCTCGTCTTCACCGACGCCAACACCTTCTTCGCCCCCGACGCGCTGCGCGTGCTCGCGCGGCCCTTCGCCGACCCCGCTGTCGGCGGCGTGTGCGGTCGCCTCGTCTTCGTGGATGGCACGGGGTCGGAGACAGGCGAGGGGACTTACTGGCTGATGGAGACCCGGCTGAAGGATCGCGAGAGCCGCCTGGATTCCTGCCTGGGGGCGAACGGCGCGATCTATGCCATTCGCGCGGGGCTCTTTCCGCCGCAGTTGCCCGACAACACGATCATCGACGACTTCGTGATCGGCATGAAAGTGCGCGAAGCCGGGCAGCGGATGGTGTACGAGCCGGGCGCCGTGGCGCGCGAGGAGCTGCCGGCCACGGTTGGCGACGAGTGGGTGCGGCGGGTGCGGATCGGCGCCGGCGACTACCAGGCGCTGGCGCTCTGCCGGCGTTGCCTGGCGCCGGCCTACGGCGTGTTTGCCTGGCTGTTCTGGTCGCACAAGGTCTTGCGCTGGTTTACGCCGCACATGCTGGTTGGCTTGAGTCTGCTGGCGTGGGGGCGCATGGCGGTGGTGGGCGCGCGGGGGGGCCTGGGGGCATTGCTGGGCCCCGGCGGCGCGCTGGCGACCGCCGCGGGCACGACGTTGGCCGTGTGCGGTGCGGCGGCGCTGGGCGGGCGGTATCTGGCGGCGGGGACGGGCCGCGGGCGGCGGGTGCTGCGCCTGTGCCACTACTTCGTGGTGATGCAGGCCGCGCTGCTGGCGGGTTTCTGCCGGTTTTGTCGCGGGGGGTTGGAAGGCCGCTGGTCGCGGACGCGGCGGGCGCCCGCGGGGGATGGAGCGTAGAGGATGCTGCGGGGCGCGGACAAGTGGCTGGCGGGGTACCTGCGCTCGGTTTGGCGGCGGCCGGCCGTCGGCGACGGGACACGCCACCTGTTCTTTTGCGTGGCCGACCACTTCGAGCCGTTTCGCGGCGGGGTGGATCGGGCGGCGGCGCTGGAGGCCGTGGCCCGCTGGACGGCCGGCTATGCCGGGGTCACCGGCGCGTTTCGCGATGCCGACGGCAGGACGCCCCGCCACACCTTCTTCTATCCGGGTGACGAGTATGACGAAGAGGTGCTGGCCCGCCTCGCCGCCCTGTGCGCCGCCGGACACGGCGAAGTCGAGGTGCACCTGCACCACCGTGCCGATACCGCCGAGACCCTGCGCGCGAAGCTGGTCGCGTTTCGTGACCGGCTGCATGGACGGCACGGTTTGCTCGGGGCGGATGCCGCCGGGGCGCCGCGATATGCTTTCGTGCATGGCAACTGGGCCCTCTGCAACTCGAGACCCGACGGCGACTGGTGCGGGGTCGACGCGGAACTGGGGGTGCTGCAGGCCTCCGGGTGCTACGGCGACTTCACCTTTCCCTCGGCTCCGTCACCCACCCAGCCGCGGCAGGTGAACGCCATCTACCGGGCCGAGGACTGCCCGGGACGGCGCAGGGGTCACGACAGGGGCGAGGAGGTTCGCACCCTGGCTTTATCCGGGGCAACAGCCGCTGCGCCCCGCGGTCTCCTGCTGGTACAGGGGCCGCTGGCCTTGAACTGGGGTCGCCGGAAGTGGGGGGTGCTGCCGCGCCTGGAGAACGCCGAGATCTCCGGCGCCAACCCTCCGTCCATCGGGCGCTTGCGGCTCTGGGTCAGGCAAGGCATCCATGTGCGCGGCCGTCCGGATTGGGTCTTCGTCAAGGTTCATACGCACGGGTGCGTCGACGCGAATGCGCGGGTCTGGCTGGGACCGGCCGCCAAGGGGCTGCACGCCGCACTGCAGGCGGATTTCAACGACGGGGTACGCTGGCGGCTGCATTACGTTACCGCCCGCGAGTGCTACAATCTCGTGCGTGCAGCTGAGTCGGGGTCGTCGTCGACCTCGCCCGATGGTCCGCTGCTGCAGCATGGCGAGATCCGGCAGCCTGCGTGCGTCGGGTAATAAACCAGCGTCTTGGGCAGGCCCATGGCGGGGCTCGGCTGATTCATTGATAAGCCGACGGAGTTCTCTCGCCATATGTCGTATCTATTTAATCGATAATAACATGAGTGAGCAAGTAAGTGGTCCCGTCTCGCATGCGTTTCGTTTCCATTTGACACGCTTTTGCGGCACATCTATAGTCGCGGATATTCGCCCTTAGGGCGAGGGTTTTGACTCAGGAAACAGGAGTCATTCGTGCGGGGGTGGCTGGACGGATGGCTGTAAGGTGCGATGAGCTACTTCACGGCATTTGGCATGCACAGGGAGCCGTTTTCGACGAGCCCCGACCCAGCTTTCTTCTTCTTTTCGGAAGAGCACAAGGCTGCGCTGCGTCGCCTCCAGATTGCCATCAGCCTCCGGCGTGGACTGTGCGTGATCATGGGCGATGTGGGTACCGGCAAAACGACACTCAGCCGGCGTTTGTCCCTTGAGTTGCGCGATGACCAGAACGTGCGCCTGCACATGATCCTGAACCCGTATTTCAAGACGGAGAAGCAGTTCCTTTCACGGTTGGCTGGGTTGTTCCAGATCGATCTGCCGCCCCGGGCCGGTGGTCTGGAGTGCATGGAGGCCATCGAGAAGTTCCTGTTCCGTTGCGGGGTGGAAGAGCAGAAGACGATTGTCCTGCTGATTGACGAAGCGCAGATCCTGCCCGATTTCGTGTTCGAAACGCTCCGGATCCTGCTGAACTACGAGACGAACGAATACAAGATCCTGCAACTGGTGCTGCTGGGCCAGATGGAATTGTTGCCGCGCATTAGTCGCATGGCCAACTTCTGGGATCGGATCGCTCTGCGCTACGTGCTCAACCCGTTGCGGGACCAGGAAGTGCGCGAGCTGGTGGACTTCCGGTTGCAGCAAGCCGGCTACACCGCAAAAGTGCCGCTCTTTAATGATGACGCCATCCGGCGAATCTGGCAGCATACGGGCGGCTATCCACGGAAGGTTGCGTTGCTTTGTCACAACTGCCTGGCGAACCTGGTCATGTACGACAAGCAGTTGGTGGATGCCGAGATCGTGGACCGGCTGTTGGAGCGTGAAGTCCAGCCGGTGCAAGTTGCGCCCGAAAGCGTGGCCGATGAGCATCCTGCTGCAGGGGGCGACGGCGTCAGCCTACGGCCGAGGGTTGACCTTGACGCGGCGCTGGATGGTTTGCAGGGCGTGGATATTCCGCGCCTGCGCAAGTTGGTGTGCGGCGAGTGACGGCTCGGCATGCCGGCGGGGAGATGATGGACGATGGCTGACAAGCAGGAAAACCTGTCACCGGAAGAGAAGCTCCTGCGCGTAATTCAGGGTGGCCCCGCGCCCAAGCCGTCGCAGGTCAAGCCTGCCGGGGGCGGTGTCGATCTCGAGAGCCGGGCCCGCGACTCGGCCTTGCCGGCTACGCCAACGGTGCCGGCCACGCCCGCAGCGCCGGCCGCGCCAGCGGCGCCGGCCGCGGAGAAGCCGAAACTGAAGGTTGCGCAAAAAGAGGCAGTCGTTACGGCTGCTGCCCGGGCCCCCGTCGCTCCTCAAGCAGCTGCGCCTGACCCCGTGCCTGCGGCCGAGCGGAAGCCGGTTCCGGTCATCATCGGCGAAGCGCCGCAGGCTGCGTCCGCCGCGCCCGCCGCCGCGGCGGGAGGCAAGGCCGCGCCGTCTCTGCCGCCCGTCAAGAAGGACACCGAGATCCTGCGGGGACTGCAGTTGGTGAACCGCTCGCTGGCCATTGCCACGCTTCTCGTGATTGCCTTTACCGTTGTCGAGGTCTTTGGCCGCGTACGGGCGGAGCGCGAACGGCGCGACCCTGATCCCACGCCCTACCTGCGCGACAACACGGAGGTTGTGCCCGTGCCGGAGCGCGCCAAGCTGACGGAAAGCTTCGCGGCGCGCAACATCTTCCTGCCGGGGCAAGTCATGCCACCGGGTGTTGGCGTCGAGCCGCCTGAGGATAACACGCAGGAGCACTTGAAGCAACTCAAGGTGATCGGGCTCTCTCCAGCTGGGGATGGGGAGATGGAGGCGATCGTGGTGGACCGCAAGGTCAACAAGATGTTGTTCCTGCGGGCGGGCCAGACGGTGACGATCGAGGATAAGCCGGTGAAGGTGGATTCGGTGCTTGCCGACCACGTTGTGTTTGAATACGACGGGCGGACGGTGAAGATCGCGGTGGGCAAGTAGCGCACGATTGCGGCGTGGTTTTTTTCTTAGTCGTGGGTGCGGGGAAACGGTCGCGGTGCGGCGACAGAGTAGAGAGGAACACGGTCATGTTGACTTCTTTCCGGACGGGCAGCGGGGTGCGCCGATGGTGCGCCGGCGGGGTCTGCACGGGTTTGACGCTCGCGACGATTTGGTCGGCGGTCGCGCAAGATGGTGCCAGCGGCCGTGGCCGGCGCTTGAAGGATCTGGATGTGCCCGGTCTGGCGGAGACCATCACCCTCGACTCGATCGAGCCGTGGGACGTGGTACAGTTGATCGAGTTTCTCGCGCACCGCGGACGCCTCAGCAACATCGTCATCGGCCAGGGTGTTTCAGGGCTGACCACCAAGCTGAAGTTCAGCGCGGTCACCGTGGGCGACGCCCTGGAAATCGTGCTGTCGGTCAACAAGCTGGCCTACGAGATGAGGGGCGGCATTCTCTCGATCATGACCGACAAGGAGTACATGGACCGTAACGGCGTGAGCTTCTACGACAACAAGCAGATCAAGGTTGTGGAACTGAAATACGCTGACGCCGAGCGCCTGACCAAGTTGCTCGAGCCGGTCAAGAGCACCATCGGCACGATTGTCAGCGATGCGAAAACCGGCAACCTCATCATGATCGACACGCCGGAGCGCATCAAGGAGATGGAGTCGATCGTGGAGAAGCAGGACATTGCCACGATCGATCGCGTGCTGCCGACCCAGACGAAGGCTTTCGTGTTGCAGTATGGCAATGTCGAAACCGTTTCGAAAGAGGTGCTGGAGTTGCTGACGAAGGAAGTTGGCAAGATGCGGGTGGACGCCCGGACCAAGACGATCGTGGTGACCGACCTGCCGCACCGGATTGAGGTTGTCAGCGACCTGATTCAGGTTTTCGATCGCCGCCCGAAACAGGTGTTCATCGAGGCCAAGATCGTGCAGGTTTCGCTGGGTCAGGATTTCCAGTTCGGCATCAACTGGAATCACGTATTCGAGAGCCTGTCGGATCCCCGCCTCAAGCTCGGCAGCACGGTCAAGCCGGGCATCATCACGCCCGGGGGCGGGGTGGGCTCCATCAACCTGAGCACGGTGCTGGGGCACGGCAACCTCGATGCCATCGTGGACGCGCTGCAGGAAACCGGCGACACCCGCATCCGCTCCAATCCGCACGTGGCGGTGCTCGACGGCCAGGAAGCGACCATCAAGGTTGTGCGCGATGAACCCTACGCGGAGTCTTCCCTCGAGAGCGGCACCACGAATGTGGTAGGGGAGACCTTCAAGTTCATCGAAGTGGGCGTGAGCCTGGCGGTGACGCCGCGGATCAACGACGATGGCATGATCAGCATGCTGGTGCGTCCCGAGGTCAGCACGGTGGAAGACAAGTACACGGCGCGGTACACCGTGCCCGTCGTGCAGAAGTCCTATGCCGAGACCTCGGTGATGGTCAAGGATGGCGAGACCATCATCATCGCGGGCATGATCGAGACCACGAACGCCGATAAGAAGTCGGCCGTGCCCTGGCTTGGGCGCATTCCCCTTCTCGGCTGGCTATTCAGTTCGCGCAGCGAGTCAACGCAGAACAAGGAGACTGTTGTGTTTCTGACGCCGAGGATCATTACGGGCGAGGAACAGGTGCAGATGATGGACGATGTGCACAAGGATCCGAAACCTTTGCGGACGAGCGTGACGAGTGACAAGCAACCGAAGCCGACGCGTGTGAGATCGACTACGCCGGCTGAGTGACACGGCACGGGCGACGGACGTGCCGCAGACCAGAAATGGGC
Source organism: uncultured Victivallales bacterium (assembly GCA_964402115.1). Taxonomy (GTDB): domain Bacteria; phylum Verrucomicrobiota; class Kiritimatiellia; order UBA8416; family CAYOBW01; genus CAYOBW01. The sequence continues at coordinate 12,008 of CAYOBW010000015.1, read as the reverse complement.
GGATGGGGGGCTGTATGATGAAACAGTGCGGGTTGGCAGTGGGTTTGACGTTTGTCCTGGCATGCGGGGCGGTGGGTGTGTGGGCTGCCGAGGATTTTGGCTGGACCTTCGATGACAAGAAAGCCGGCGCGGTTGCCCCGGCCGCTGTGCGCAAGGCCGGGGACGTGACGCCACCCAAGGACTCGGACCCTGCTGCGGCCACGGCGCCCGCGAAGGTCAGCGCGTCTGCCTACGATGAATTGCTTCAGGAGAATATGAAACTCCGGGAGCTGACCAAGGCCACCCAGAAAGAGCAGCAGGGCGCGAAGGATGAGAACGCCCGCATGCAGAAGGAATTGCGCGAAATGGATCAGCGCGTCAACCAGTTCCTTGCGACAATCCGCAAACTGGAGGCTGAGAAACAGGCGGGCGTCACGAATCGTGCGGCTGCGGGTGCGACCGCTTCCGGCGGCGTGAGCGCCGAATTGGTCGCCCTGCGGCAGTCGGTTGAGAAACTGCGCCAGGACGGTCCCGACGCGACAGCGGGAGTGGTGCCCGGAACCGACTTGTATGAGAAGCTGCAGCGTGAGAACGCGGTGTTGCGCGAGAAGCTTGTCGAGCTCGAGAACGAGCGTGCCAAGGCCGTCAGGCTGTCGGAGCAGTTGACCCGTCGGGTGGACCAAGTCTCCATGCGTGGCTCGGCGGGTGAGCAGGAACTGCGGCGCCAGCTCGAATCGCTGAAGCAGGACCTGGTGGAGCGGGATGCCCAGAGTCGCTTGCTCAAGAAGGAGAACGAGGGGCTGCTGGCGGCCGTGGAGAAGCTCGAGAGGAAGGCGACGGAAGCCGAGACGGTTGCGAAGCAACTGGGACAGGCGCAGGAGAGCTTCGCCCAAGTGACCGACGGGCAGAAACGCGACATGCATTACAACATGGCGGCGGTCTACGCCAAGGAAGGCAAGTACGCGGAAGCCGAGCAGGAGTACCTGAACGCGCTGCGCTTCGGTCCCGAGGATGCCGACATCCACTACAACCTGGCGATCCTCTACGACGACGATCTCAAACTGTACGACAAGGCTCTTGCCCATTATCGCCGGTACCTCAAGCTGAGCCCGTACTCTCCGGATGCCGCGGCTGTGAAGGAGTGGGTGGCTCGCATTGAAGCGGGGAAAGGGCGTTAGCGGCTGTCTCGGCCAGTGAACCGGATTTCGTGCACGACACCCGCCTCTTTGGCGGGTGTCGCTTTTTCGGGGAGTGGCGTCCAGCCGGAGAGGGACTGTAGCACTCATGCGGTCAAGGGTTGCCATCGTTGTGTTGCTCCTGGTGGTGGCGCCGGTTGCCGTCCTCAGTCTGCTCGCGGGACGGGCGCTTCGTGACTGGGAGACGATTTTCAAGCGGCAGATGGAACTCAGTGCGGGCCGGTTGCTGCAGGATGCCACGGGTGGTGCTGTGCAGGCGCTCGACGCGGCGCTGCAGGACACCCGTTCAACGTTATCGGATTGCTTGCGGCGCGGCGGCAAGGTGCCCGAAGTACAGAGCGTGGCAACGCGGCTCGCCCGGCAGCAGGCGTTGATTCAGCGCGTCTACCTGTTCATGAATCCCTGGGGGTTCATCTACCCGGAGATGGGGAGCGACAGCGAACTCGCCACGCTCGACCCCGCCGAGCGCGACGTGCAGGTGGCCCTGGCGGCCTTAGCCTCCAGCCTGCGGCTGGAACTGGCCACGACCCGGCCGGCAGGCCAGGACTTGCGCATGGCGATCGCCGGGGCGCGCTACGGTTTCGTGGCACTGCCGGGCAGACAGGACCTGTATGTTGGCGTTCAGGTTGCGGAGCTGGCTTGGCGGCAACGGTTGGCGGAGGTTGCGGCGCGGCTTCGCAACGGCGGGTTGGCGGTGGCGTTCGAGGGCAAGGACTGGAGCGTCCCGGCTGAAGGGCCGGGAGGCGCGGCGCCTGGGGGGCCGGCGGCTGCCGCACTCGTGACGGGACGCTTGCCCGCGCCCTTCGCGGACGTCGCGGTGGCAGTTCGCCTCGAGAATCCGGACGATGTCCGGCACAGCGCCGCCCTGCAGGTCCGCTTCCGGGGGTTGGGGATCTTCCTGCTGGCCGGCGGCATTCTGGTCGGGACGGCCTACCTGGTCTGGGCAGCCGCCGAACAGGTGCGGCTGGCGCGCGCGCGCAGCGACATGGTTGTCGGGATCTCCCACGATCTACGCACGCCGATCGCATCCATGAAGCTGCTGACCGAGAGCTTGTTCTTCGGCCGTGTGGCTGACGCCGATCGCCAACGCCAGTTCCTGGGCACGATTCTGCGGGAGTGCGAGCGCGTATCCCGGTTGGTCGAGCGTGTCCTGTACCTCGTGCGCTTCGATCAGGACGCCCTGGTTTACTGCCGGCAGTGTGTGGATGTGCCGGCCTTGGTGAACGAGGTTGTGCATGGTTTCGCGGACCGGCTGGCGACAGCTTCGAGCGGGAGCGGCGTCAAGGCGGGAGAGGCGGTGCGGATCGAGATGGAGCAGGGGCTCGCAAGCGTCCACGCCGACCGGGCGGCGCTGACGCAGTTGGTGTTCAACCTCCTCGACAACGCCCTGAAGTATGGCCGGCCGGCGGCTGGGAGCGCTGCCGGTCATGAGGCGCATGGGGACGCCGCCGCTGCCTGGGTGGTGAGCATCCTGGGCGAAGCGGTGCAGTGCCGCCGTTTCATGACCCGGGAAACCGAATGGGTTCGCCTGACGGTGCGGGACCGTGGTGCGGGTATCGCGAAACACGATCTGCGGCGGATTTTCCGACGCTTCTACCGGGCGTCCAGCGCCAGCGATTTGAACGTGTCGGGGGTCGGCCTGGGACTGGCGATGTGCCGCCATATCGCCCGCGCGCATGGCGGCTGGATCACGGCGCAGAGTGTCCTTGGTCAAGGTAGTACGTTCTCCGTGTATCTGCCAGTCTGGCAGGGTGATGGCGGAGGTGATCGAAAACGGGGGATCGACCGGAGAGAGGAGGTTGGGCGATGAGTCGGGTGAAACCACTGATCCTCATTGTCGAGGACGAGGAAGCCATCGTGATGGGGATCGAAGAGAACCTGAAATACGCGGGTTACGATGTTGCCAAGGCCGCGGATGGCGTCGAGGGCCTTCGACTGTGCCAGGAGGCGAAGCCGGATCTACTCCTTCTGGACATCATGCTGCCGGGCATGAGCGGGTACGATGTCTGCCGGCGGTTGCGCGATAAGGGAAACCCTGTATCTGTCATTATGTTGACTGCGCGTCAGGACGAGTTCGACAAAGTGCACGGGTTCGAGATGGGGGCAGACGATTATGTAACCAAGCCATTCAGCGTCAACGAGTTGCTGTCTCGTATCAAGGCTGTGCTGTCGCGCGGACAGCGCCGGACCACGGGTCCGCGGATGTACCGCTTTGGAGCCAGTGAACTCGACGTGGATGCGCGGGTACTCAAACGCAATGGCAAGGAATTGGCGCTTACGCACACCGAGTTCGACCTGTTGGCCTACTTCTGCCAGAACGCGGGCAAAGCGCTGTCGCGGGAAAGCGTCATGAACGATGTCTGGGGCACCCAGTACTTCGGCACGCAACGGTCGCTGGATAGCTTTGTGGCCAGCCTGCGGTCGAAGATCGAGGAGAAGAAGTCCAAACCGAGGCACATCCTGACCGTACACGGCGTGGGTTACAAGTTCATGACCTGAGCGACCCGCATTCTGTTTGACTTCGCGGCACTCCTGTGACACCGTTTAAGCAGGGTTGTGGCGGAACTCGCTCCATCGACAAGTCTATCGAGGTATGACATGAAGCGTTGCATGTTGGGTTTGGTCGGCATTGGAACGATGTTGGCGCTGGTGCTGACCGGTTGCGAAGAGGGCACAAGCCGGGCTCTGAGTCTCAGCCCGAGTTTCGCGCTGCTGCAGGGCGGCAGTAACACGGTGACGTTTGTCGTGACCACGAACACCACGCAGGCGCTGTCCCTGCCGCTGGAGTGGAGCGTGGTCAATCCCGCTCTAGGCTCCATCGTTGCCCGCGCTGGCTATGGCGCTACGTATGCGGCCAACGGCAACCCCGGTGACAACGTCATCGTTGTGCGTGACCAGTATGGCGCCGAAGGCATGGCCACCGTGCGCAAGCAGTAGGACGACACATGAAAGCTCGTTTCAGTCAAATCATCCCCGCTGTCTTGGCTGTGCTGACCGTGGTTTCGGCTGAAGGCATGGCCGCGAGCAATAACAATAACAAGAATTCTGCCGCGAACCGGATGCGCAAATCCATTCAAGAGGCCAAGGCGCGTTCCGAAAAGAAGAAGGAAGCGCACCGCAAGGAAGAGGAGATCGCGAACACGCCGAAGGCTTGGGATCTTGTCGGCGTGCTCAAGGGGAGCGGGACCACGTTTACGTTTGTGCCCGATAAGGGGCAGGCCGAGGACAAAACCCTGAACTCCATTCCGCTGAGCGGTAAGACCGCCCGCCCGCTCGTCGATGCGCTCATTGGCAAGGATGCAAAGCCGGACTCGATCGCCGGTCGCAGGGTTCGTTTGCGTTTTCAGGCTGTAGCAAAGGAAACCGGCTCCAGCAGTCTGCGCTTCGAGACGAGCGGCGAGAAAGCGGTCGAGTTCGAATCGCTTGCCTTCGAGAACTAGTCCCAGCGCCCGACGGTGCTCCGCTCGCCTGCTTGCCGTTGACCCCCTTCCTGCCGGGCCTCCTGCTTTCATTCCGGTGGCCTTGGCTGGGACTTTCGGCGTGTGACGACTCCCGGCCATGGTCGTTATGTGTGGCAGAGCGCGTCGGATGTTCCGCCGACAGGTGGTTGTGACGGGACGGCAGACGCTGAAGGGAGGCGTTATGCGGAAACTGGTTATGGCGGGGTTGTCGAGTGTCCTGCTGGTCGCGGCGGCCGGCGCAGCCGGACGGGATCCGGGCTATCTGGGTGTCGCCACGGTGCCAGTCGAACCGGGGTTGGCGACGTACCTGGGCCTGCCTGAGGGCGTGGGCTTGCAGGTGGACATGGTGGACGACAAGGGTCCGTCGGCTGGTCTGCTGGAAACCCAGGACGTTTTGCAGGAACTGGACGGTCAGACGCTGGTCAACCATGAACAACTGGCAGCCGTTGTGCGGTCGTTGCACAAGGCTGGCGATGAGGTAAAGGTCAAGCTGTTGCGCAAGGGTGAGGCGCGGACGGTTACCGTGAAGCTTGGGGCGGCGCCGGAACGTGTGCCGGAAGCTCCCCGCCTGAGGCTGCCCGGCAGGCGCGACGAGCGAGACGATGCTTTCGCGTTCCACGGACCGCAGGGGCGTGCCGGCTGGGGTGCGCTGCCGCCGGACATGGAGGCGCAGCTGCAGGACCTGCAGGCTCAAATCGACGCAATGACGCGCGGCTGGAACCGGCGCAGTGCGGGCAAACGCTGGGGGTCGGCCGGTCCGTGGGGCGGGGCTGAGGACGAGCAGGAGGATCCGCCCGGCAAGGTTGAGCCGCGGGTTCAGGGGTCTGTGCATGCCAAGTCGGTGGTCTCCGTGCAGGAGGGCGACTTGCGCATGACGCTCACCATCGAGGATGGCGCCAAGCATCTGAAGGCCGAGCGTGACGGCAAGGTCCTGCATGATGGGCCGGTCGATACGGATGCGCAGCGGAAGGACCTGCCGGAGGCGGTGCGGGCGAAGCTGCAGGACATGGAGCAGAACGTGCAGGTGGAAGTCGGGGGCAAGTCCCCGCAGAAAGGAGACGTGCGTATTCGACTGAACGACAAGGACCGGATCTGAAGAACCGGCTCAGACGACGGAGCGGCTGCCTGGCTTCCCGGCCTGGGCAGGCGCGACCGGAGTCAGACGGCGGGCGCCACTTACGCGAGGCGCCCGCCGTGCTGTTTACGATGTTGAAATCGGGTGGGGCTGGCGCTATCCTGCGTCGCCGGTGGTTCATGTGACCGGACGGAATCCCGGACGAACGGAGGCGCGCAGATGACCATGACGAGTCGCGAGCGAGTACTGGCCGCCATCGCACACCGGGAACCGGACCGCGTTCCCGTGGACCTGGGCGCCACGCCGAGTTCCGGCATCTCGGCGATGGCCTATGGCAATCTGAAACGCCATCTGGGCATGGCTGGCGGCCACACCCGTGTGTACGACGTCGTGCAGCAGCTGGCTCAGCCCGAAGATCCCGTTCTGGATCGTTTCCGAATCGACGTCGTCGATGTCGGACGTACGTTCAACACAGCCGACGGGGACTGGTATCCCATGACGCTGGCCGACGGGCAAACCGCCGAGTACCCCACGTGGTTTCGTCCGGAGCTTCTGCCTGACGGTTCTTGGCTGGCGCGCAACCGCGAGGGCGTTGACGTAGCCCACATGCCGGCTGGCGGCGCTTTCTTCGACGCCGCCTGTTACCCCTGGGTGGATGGCTATCCCGCGGACTTCCGGGACTTGCCGCAGGCGATGGGGAGGGTGCTGTGGTCGGCTTTGGTGCACAGCCCCTGGGACCATGCCGGGCAGCCTGATTTCTGGCGGTCGCTGCGGGAACGCGCCTTGGCTTTGCGACAGTCCACCGATCGCGCGCTCATGATCGTCTGCGGGTGCAACTTGTTTGAATGGGGAACGTTCCTGCGCCGCATGGACAACTTCCTCATGGACATTTACATCGACGAGGCTAACGTCGAGCGCCTGATGGACGCACTGCTGGCCTCCCATCTCGCCACGCTCGAGCGGGTCTGCGCGGCCGTGGGTGACGTGTGCGACATCCTGCGCTTCGGCGACGATCTCGGCATGGATAGCGGGCCGTTCATGGCTCCGGAAATCTACCGGCGGATTTTCAAACCGCGTCACGCCCAACTGTGCGCGTACGTCCATCGGCACTCGGGCATGAAGACCTTCCTGCACTCGTGCGGTTCCATCTACGACCTGTTGCCGGATTTGATCGAGGCCGGCTACGACGTGCTGAACCCGCTGCAGACGAACTGCCGCGACATGGACCCCGTTCGGCTGAAGCGCGAATTCGGCCGCGAGATCACGTTCTGGGGCGGGGGCTGCGACACGCGCGCCGTACTCAACCGGGCCAGTCCCGCCGAGGTGCGTCGGCATGTTCTGGAGCGCCTTGAAATCCTCTCCCCCGGCGGGGGGTTCGTATTCAACACGGTGCACAACATCCTGCCCGAGGTGCCCCCGGCGAATGTCGTGGCGATGTTCGAGGCCCTTGAGGCTTTCGGCGGGTGACGGGAACGTTCGGTTGTCGTGGAGGGGCGCGCGCATTGGTGCGCGTGCGGAAGGTCGGTGTGGCGGTGACAATCAAGCGCAAGATTTGCCTGCTCGGCGCGTTCTCCGTGGGGAAGACCAGCCTGGTGCTGCGCTTCGTGCAAAGCCTTTTCTCCGAGAAGTACCACACGACGGTCGGCGTGAAGGTGGACAAGAAGGATCTCACGCTCGATGGTCGCGAGATTTCGCTGCTGGTCTGGGATATCCACGGCGAAGACAGTGTCCAGGGCGTTTCCCTGCACTACCTGCGCGGGGCGGCCGGGTGCCTGCTGGTTGTGGACGGCACGCGCCCGGCGACGCTGCAGACAGCGCTGGACTTGAGGCGGCGCGCCTTCGATCTGCTGGGCGACGTACCGTGCGTCATGCTGTTGAACAAGTCCGACCTGACCGCTGAATGGGCCCTCGATGAGGCGGAGCTGGCCCGCCTCGCAGGCGAGGGTCTGAGGTGGCTCAGGACGAGTGCGAAGAGCGGTCAGGGCGTCGAAGCGGCGTTCACCATGCTGGCGCGCGCTGTGGCGTGGCCGTGAAATCAACCATCGGCGCCCGGCGAAGGTGCGCAACATGACCGAATGGCCCCAGTTCGTGCAGGCGCGGTTGGACGAGCTCTGCGTGAGCCGACGCTTCCCCGCCTACCTGCAGGTGCGCCGTGACGGCTGCCTTGACGCCGTGGGCGGCGCGCTCTCGCGCTATGGGCTCGACGGTGTGCGCGGCGGCATGCGTGCCGCCGACCGGCTGGACGTGCTGGAAGGGATGCTGCCCACCGATGGAACACCCTTCACGGTCCCCCTGGTGTTGCTGGCTGGCGGCGTTTACGCGGACCTGTACTTCTTCCCGGAGAGCGCGTGCGACTGGGTTCTGTTGCTTGACGCCACGGACGTGGCCCGCGAGCGCTCCGAGTTGCAGCAGTACGCCCACGAGCTGGACCTGTTGCGCGAGGCCCAGGAGCGCGTGCTGCGCCAGATGCAGGGACGGCAGGACGACCTGGCTGCCGTGCTCAACCAGTTGCGGCTCAATACGGCTATCGTCGATGCCACCGGGCGGCTCGTCTTCCTGAGCCAGGGCGGCCGGCGGTTGCTGGCGGAGCCGGACCGCGAGCCCTCCGGGCAGATGTGGGACACGGCGCTGGCCTTCGATGCGGAAAGCGTTGAGCGCATGCGGGAGCAGTGGCGCCGGCCTGCGACCGGGCGGCTGCGCGTGCCCGTGACCGTGGCGGCGCCGGGACGCCGCTTCCGGATGGAAGTCGAAATCCGCGACGACGACCTTGTGCACGGCCGGCGGGTGCTCTGCCTGCACGATGTCTCCGAGCTGTACGCGCTGCGGGAGGCACTGGATGCGCAGGGACAGTTCTGCGGGCTTGTGGGCCGCGCCCCTGTCATGGAGGAGGTTTTCCAGCTTGTGCGCGACGTGGCCGCGATCGACGTGACCGTGCTCATTCACGGCGAGACCGGCACGGGCAAGGAGTTGGTGGCGCGGGCCATCCACCAGCTGAGCCCGCGGCACGCCCGGCCGTTTGTCGTGGTCAATTGCGCCGGACTCAGCGATACGCTCATCAACAGCGAGCTCTTCGGGCACCGGAAGGGGGCGTTCACCGACGCGATTCGCGACCAGGAAGGCTTGTTCGAAGCCGCGCAAGGCGGGACGATCCTGCTCGACGAAATCGGTGACATTCCCATGCCGGTGCAGACCCGCATCCTGCGGGTGCTGGAAGAGCGGGAAGTTGTCCGCATCGGGGAGACGCTGCCGCGCCGGATCGATGTGCGCGTGCTGGCCGCGACGAACAAGGACCTGGCGACGGAAGTCCGCCAGGGTCGCTTCCGGCTTGATCTTCTGTATCGAATCCGGGTGGCGCGCGTGGCACTGCCGGCGCTGCGCAAGCGCGCCGCGGATATCCCGGCCCTGGCCAGCACGTTCCTGGCGAAGTCGCGGACGGCGACGGGCAAGGCGGTGGCGGGGGTTTCGGATGCCGCGATGCGCGTGCTGATGGCCTATGCCTGGCCGGGGAACGTGCGTGAGTTGCGCAATGCGATCGATTTCGCCCTGATCCGCTGCAAGACCGGTACCATCGAGGTCAAGGACCTGCCGCCGGAACCGCTGGAGGCCGCCGCGCAGGCGCCGGAGCGGTACGACCATCCAGTGGATGTGGAGCGCGAGCGGATCCTGGAAGCGTTGCGGTCGGCGCGCGGTCGGCGGGGCAAGGCTGCGGAGTTGCTGGGGATCAGTCGCGCCACGCTGTACCGGCGGATGAAGGCCTGTTTCCCGGGGACGACGCGGGAAGAACTGTAGGACGGTAAGATGCAAGCGCATGGAAGCAGGTGCGGCGGGGGCTGGATGCGGGCGGCGCTGGCGGCTTTGCCGCTGCTGGGAGCCTGCTCGGAGGCGCGCCGGGCGCCGGTAACGCCGCCGCCGCCGGCGCACAGCGAGGGGGATGCAATCGGCATGAGCACGAAACGCGTGGATATGAGCGAAGCGGAGTGGCGGCAGAAGCTGACACCGGAGCAGTACCGCGTGACCCGTGAGCGTGGCACCGAGCGCCCCTTCTCGGGCGAGTACTATCGGCATACGGCGACAGGTGTCTACACCTGCGTCTGCTGCGGTGCGCCGCTCTTCGCCTCCGCAAGCAAGTTCGACGCCGGCTGCGGGTGGCCGAGTTTCTCGCAGCCGGGCGAGCATGCGCCGCTGGCCGAGCGGCGCGACACGAGCCATGGCATGGTGCGTACCGAGGTGCAGTGCGAAAGCTGTGGCGCTCACCTGGGGCATGTCTTCACCGATGGCCCGCAGCCGTCCGGGTTGCGTTACTGCATCAACTCGGCGGCGCTCGGCTTCGAGCCTGCGCGCGCGACAACCAACGGGGCCGCCGGACCCAAGCCGTAGTCCGTTGCCCGTCTGGCTGCCGGGTCCCGATGCAGCCCTGGGTGCCGTGACGTCCAATTCCCGGGCCTGCGACGCTTGCGGTCGGGCGGCTGATAGCGTTGGTCGGCAGGACGCGACCGGAAAAAGGCGTTCGCACGCGCGGGCGAAAGGCCGTACACTGCGCGCATGTCCACGGTGTCCGTCTGCGAAATCTTCACCTCCATCCAGGGCGAGTCCACCTGGGCCGGGTGGCCCTGCTGGTTCGTGCGCCTGGCCGGCTGCAACCTGCGTTGCCGCTACTGCGACACGCGCCGCGCCTGGGGGCCCGGCCAGGATGCCGACGTAACGGACTTGGCGGCCGCCTGCGCGGTCAGTCCGGCGCCGCTCGCGGAAATCACCGGCGGGGAACCGCTGGCGCAGTCGGGGTTCGGCGCCCTGGCGGCGGCCCTGGCGGCGCTGCCCGGCAAGACGATTCTGGTCGAGACCAATGGCAGCCTGGACATCGCCGTCATCCCCGCGCGCGTTATCGCCATCGTGGACTTGAAGTGCCCCGGGAGCGGGGAAGCGGAGCGGATGGACGAGCGCAACCTGGCGCGCTTGCGGCCGCATGACGAGGTGAAGTGCGTCATCGGGGACCGCGCCGATTACGAGTGGGCGGCTGAGCGGGTCAGGCGGCATGGTCTCGTGGCGCGCTGTCGGGCGGTGTCGTTCGGCGCGGTGAGTGGCGTTCTGGACCCCGCCGAGCTGGGGCGCTGGATCCTGGCCGATGGCCTGCCGGTGCGACTGCAGGTGCAGCTGCACAAGTTGATCGGGATGGCCTGAGGGCAACGGGAAAGGGACGGGGGCGGATGGAGAAGGCCGTGGTTCTGCTGTCGGGGGGGCTGGATTCGTCCACGCTCCTGCATGTCGTGCGGCGTGAGTGGCAGGTGCCCGAGGTCTATGCGCTGACCGTGATCTACGGGCAGAAGCACGCCCGCGAACTGGAGATGGCGCGCTGGCAGGCGGCCGCCGCGGGGGTGGCGGAGCACCAGGTCGTGGAAATCCCCGCGTTCGGCACGCTCGTCGCGGGGGCTTCCGCGTTGACGGACGCGACGCTGGCCGTGCCGGACCTCGCCGCGCTCGATGCCGCCGGGCGGCGGCAGCCGCCCACGTACGTGCCCAACCGCAACCTTGTCCTGCTGGCGCTGGCCGGGGCTTACGCCGAGGCGCGCGGCGCCACCCACGTGCTGTACGGGGCCCAAGCGCAGGACGAGTACGGCTACTGGGACTGCACCGCCGCGTTCGTGGAGCGGTTGAACGCCGTGCTGGCGCTGAATCGCGGGCGGGCGGTGACGGTGCAGGCGCCGTTCGTCGGGCTTGCGAAGGCCGACGTTGTGCGCCGGGGCGCCGCGGTGGGCGTTGATTTCGGGCGTACCTGGTCCTGCTACCGGGGCGGCGAGCGGTCGTGCGGCACGTGTCCGACCTGCGTGGAACGGGCTGCCGCTTTCCTGGCGGCGGGCTTGCCGGACCCCCTGGAGGGGTTGCGCGTGAGGCCGTGAAAAGGCCGACGCGCTGCGTGTGCGCGTTTCGCCGGTTTTCTTCTGTCCGCCGCGGGGGGGTTTCGATATAGTGCGCGGGCAAGGCAGGGCTGGCCGGTTCACCGCTGGCGGGGAACCACGCGTAACCGGGCGGAGGGGTGGGACGGGCTTTTTGACGAGGAGCGAGCAGCATGGCGAACACCGTACTGATAGGCGCCCAGTGGGGCGATGAGGGCAAGGGCAAGATCATCGACGTCCTGACGCAGGATGCCGATGTCGTGGTGCGTTACCAGGGCGGCAGCAACGCCGGCCACACGGTGGAAGTAGGGAGCCAGAAGTACGTGTTGCACTTGATTCCGTCGGGCATCCTGCACGAGGGGAAACTGTGCGTGATCGGCAACGGCGTGGTCGTGGACCCGCTGGC
>CAYOBW010000014.1:40365-53714 GCA_964402115.1 uncultured Victivallales bacterium | reverse complement strand
GGGAAGCAGATCGAGCTTGAGTTCCGACTGCGCCGCGTCCTGCGCGAAGCCCGCCGTGGCGGCGAGCAGGAGCGAGAGGCTGAGAAGGTTGCGAATGTTCATGATTCTTGTTTCCTGTTGATCATTTCGCAGCTGATTCACCGGCTCCTCCCACGTTCCACGTTCGCCTGCAGGGCGGACAGGAGTTCTTCGACTTTGTCCGGGTGTTTGGCGGCAAGGTTAGTCGTCTCGGCAGGATCCTTGCGGAGGTTGTAAAGCTGCACCGCTGGCTCGCCGGGCTTGGGCTTGATGGAGCTGGGTTGGGTGAAGCCGCCGGAGCCGAGTCCGTTGATCAGTTTCCAATCTCCGGATCGAATCATCATCATGGACGCAGCACTTCCTGCATGCATGACGATGGGCGCGCGAATGGGTTTGTCGGCGGGCTGCATGCCTTCCAACACCGGCAGGAAACTGAAGCTGTCCGGCCCCGCATCGTTTGGCAGTTTTGCGCTGCAAATCTCCGCCAACGTCGCGAGCAAATCCGTGAAACAAATGGTCTGCGCGCTCACCGTCCCGGCTTTGACCCGACCCGGCCAACGCACGATGAACGGCAGGCGATGTCCGCCTTCCCAGGCGTCCGACTTCATGCCGCGCCATCCGCCGGCGGAGGCGTGCCCGAGCCTTTCCACATCGGCTTCATACCAGGTGGGGCCGTTGTCCGAAGTGAAAATGACGAGCGTGTCCTCGGCCAGTCCGCTCTTATCCAACGCGGCGAGAATGCGCCCGATTTCCGCATCCACCATCATGGTGAAATCGCCATACATGCCGGCGCCGCTTTTGCCCGCGAATTCCGGCGATGGCAGCCACGGGGTGTGCGGGGCGGTGGGGGCGAAGTAGAGCAGGAACGGTTTTCGGCTGTCCTGATTGGCCCTGCCTTGCGAGTCGATGACGTGAAGGGCTTCCTCGGTCAATCGGGGCAGCACTTCCTTGAGATTCAGGTCCGGCGCGATGCCGCCTTCTCGCCAAAACTCCCCTTGGATCGACGACCAGCCCTGCGAGTGGTGGGCCGCGATGCGATCCGTCGGCAGCGTCACGGCGCGGTCTCCCCGGATGAAGAAATACGGCGGGATGTCCGTGGAGGCGCGCAGGCCGAAATACGTTTCAAATCCGCACGCCACCGGTCCGCCGGGCAGCGGCTGGTCGTAGCCATTCTCCAGAAAACCGAGATGCCACTTTCCCACCATCGCGGTGCGATACCCCTGCGAGTTGAGCAGAGACGCGATGGTCATCTGCCCTTCCGCGATGAGTGGTTTCCCGGGCCACAGCGAGACATCGGTGCGAAATGGATAACGTCCCGTCAGCAGCCCGTAACGCGAGGGATGACACAGCGGTCCGGCCGCATGAGCATCGGTGAACCTCATCCCTTCCCTGGCCAGCCGGTCGATATGGGGCGTCGCGATTTTCGATTTCGGGTTGTAGCAGCCGGGATCGCCATAGCCCATGTCGTCAGCGAGCAGGATGAGGATGTTGGGTTTGTCGGCCGGCTTGGGCGTGTCGGCAGCGTGGAGGGCGGCCAGCGGCGCCAGCAGCAGGGCTGCGGCGGGGATGAGGGAGTATCTCATGACTCTTGTTTGGCAAAGTCTCTGTGAACGTCATCGGAAACACTGCATTCTATCACGGCAACATACCGCGGAAATCGGGGACGCGTGGCAATCGGGGACGTTCTATGTATGGGTCTGTTCATAAGGCACTTGCGCCGTAATGCGCAATAGGGTCTGCCACGTTTAACCCGATCGCGACCACGTTCCATCTTCAGGGTGGCCGCAAAGGGGCGTTTTCCGATTCACCCCGCGGTTGAGCACGTGACAGCACAGTGCCCGTTGATAGATCCGGCCGACTCATAGCATGCCAGCACCCTATCCACTTCCTGACTGTGTGTCCATTACATCGTTAATCACCAGGCTCGACGCTGCAATGAACCAAAGCAGGCTCCGCCCTGTCAGAATTCAGGAGTCAGGAGTTAGGAGTTAGAATGAAATGCGCGCTTTGTCGATCTTCTCATTCTGACTCCTGAATTCTCGCAAACAACTCGATTTTTATTGCCGTTGTTAGTTTGTAAGGCACTATGGTTGTTGCTCAGACATAGCTTACCTGAAGGAGGGGCGTTTTGAACGAGCGGAGGCGGCAGCGCAGAAACGCGGCGGGGCGCCGACGGCTGGCGCTCGCCAGCCTCGCGGGCGCATTGCTGACGGCCGCCGCCGCGGACGCGGCGGACCGCATCGTGATCTCTATTCCCCGCGTGCCAGCCGACGGCCTGGTGGTCGCGCGCGTGGACCTGGCGGAGGCCGCGGCCTGGTGCGGCGTTACGGTGGCGCCGGAGCGCTTGCGCGCCAGCGCGGCGGACGGCGCCGCAACGGCGCCCGCGCAGTTCGTGCCGGACGAGGGGCGCCCGGCCGCCGGCGTGTTCATCGCCCGCTGCCCGCCCTCCGCAACCGCCGTCAACCTCCTCCTCGATTTCTCCGGCCCGCCCGCGGCGGCGCCCGCGACGTCCACGACGGTGCGTACGCCGTGGTACACCGTCGTTCACGATCCCGGGCGCATGGGCGGACTGCCAGCCGAGCTCCAGTTCGCGGGCGCGGACGGGAAGCGCGTCCCGCTCCTGTGGAACGACCGGCTCTACCAGCGCCAGGAGGGCCAGTTCTGGCTGCGGCACGCCCCCCGGCCGCGCGTGCAAGGTGTCGCGAGCGGCCCGCTCTGCACCGTGGTGCGCGTGGTGGCCGGCTATGTCCAGCCGGACGGCCGCCGCCCGGCGTCGCAGCCGGCGGCGGTGTACGACTGGTTCTACTTCCACGACCAGCCGCTGATCCACGTGCGGGGCACGGCGCGGCAGGCCACGCCGTACGCCTGGCACGAGACGCATTTCCTCGAGCTGGTCTGTCCCACGAACGCGTGGCCGCGGTGGGCGGGCGGAGAGCCGCGCGCGGAGGGCGCGTTCCGCGGCAGCGACGAGTCGCGGCGCTTCGCCGGCTGGGCCGGGGTGCACGACGGACGGCACGCCATCGGCCTGTTCCAGTCCGGCGCCGTTCTGCTCTATGACGGCCGCGGCTACGGTCCCTACCTGCACGCGCAGGGGGATTCGGCCTGGCGGGGCTGGCAGACGACCGAGACGACGCAGACGGCCTGGCTGCGGGTGGCGGCGGACGACGATCCCGTCGCGGCACTGGCCGGCGCAGCCGCGGCCCGGACGGACGAGTCCACCGTGACCGTCAGCAGCGAGCGGCTGCGGGAGCGCATCGCGGCGGTGCGCGGTCGCCACGCCGCGGCACGCGGCGAGAACCGCGCCGCGCCGGGCGGGCAGCTGGTCCTGGCGCAGCTCCTCGAACGGCAGGGGCGCTTTCGCGAAGCCCTGGCCGGGGCCGCGGGCGCGACGCCTCCGACCTGGCACATCGTGCCGGCCGGCGACCTGCGCCTCATCCTCGAGGAGCGCACAGACGGCGTGGCGCTGATGGGCCTGGCGGATGCCGCCGCGGGCGCCCTGCTGACCGACGCGGACAACCCGCCGCTCTTCGAGCTGACCCTGCGTGACGGCACGACGAACAGCGTACGGCTGAGCGCGGAGCAGGGCTGGGGCCGCGTCGCTATCGAGCGACACGCCGGCGAGCCGCCGCTCACGGTGCGCTGGCGGGAGCCCCGCGCGAAGGGGCCGGGCGCGCTGTGCGTCACGGCCCGCGCCCGCGCCGACGCCGCGCGGCACGCCCTCGCGTGGACGTTCGAGGTCGACGGGGTGAGCGCCCCGTGGTCCCTCTGGCAGGTGCGCTTCCCGCAGCTGGCGCTATCGGTCGGGGGGCGGGAGTCGCAGCTGCTCCTCCCGCAGGCGGCCGGCGTGCTCAGGCCGGTCGGGCGCGAGCCCCTGGCCCTGTTTCTCGGCGAGTACCCCAACGGCTGGCTGACGATGCAGCTCGCGGCGCTCTACGATCCGGCCGCCGGCACGGGGCTCTACTGCGGCTTGCACGATCCCCAGGGTTCGACCAAGCAACTCACCGCCGACCAGGCCGGCCCGGCGCGCGCCGTGCGGCTGGCGTGGGACATCCCCGCGCCCGACCAAGGCCGGGCGGGCAACCGCTTCGAGCAATCGGGCACGGTCGTCTGGCAACTTTTGCGCGGCGACTGGTACGACGCGGCGCTGGTCTACCGCGACTGGGCGCAGCGCGAAGCGCAGTGGTTCCCGCCGCTGACCGCCGACGGCCGGGCCGACACCCCGCCGTGGATGCGCGAGCTCGGCGCCTGGGCGCAGATGGGCGGCCCGCCCGCGACGTGCGTGCCGGCGGTGCTCGCGTTCGCCGAGTCGCTCGGCGTGCCGGTGGGCTTCCACTGGTACAACTGGCACCAGATCCCCTTCGACAACGACTACCCGCACTATTTCCCCGCAAAGGACGGCTTTGTTGAAGGGGTGCGGCAGCTCCAGGCCGGCGGGGTGCACGTCATGCCGTACATCAACGGCCGGCTCTGGGACACGCGCGACGGCGGCACGAACGATGTCGCCTTCACGCGCGAAGCCCTCCCGGCGACGACGAAAGAGGCCGGGGGCGCGCCCTGCATCGAGACCTACGGCAGCCGCGAAGCCGATGGCACGCCGGTGCGCCTGGCCGTCATGTGCCCGACGACGCGGCTCTGGCAGGGGCGGCTGCACGACATTGTGCTGCAGCTGTTCAACGCGTGCGGGGTGCAGGCGGTGTACATCGACCAGGTCGCCGCGGCGCGGCCGATCCTCTGCCACGATGCGGCGCACGGCCACCCGCTCGGCGGCGGCAGCTGGTGGCGCACGCAGGGCTACGGACCGCTGCTGGAGCGGATCCGCCGCGACAAGCCGCCGGAGCGGGCGCTGACGACGGAATGCAACGCCGAGCCGTACCTGCGCGGCTTCGACGGCTACCTCACCTGGCACTGGCAGCACGACGGCCAGGTGCCGCTGTTCCCCGCCGTCTACGGCGGCGCCATCCAGATGTTCGGCCGCGCCTACGGCGGCGGGCCGACGCGGGACCTGGCCCTGCGCATGAAAGCCGCCCAGCAGCTGACCTGGGGCGAGCAGCTCGGCTGGCTCGACCCCGGCCTCGTGCGCGAGCCCGCGAATTTCGCCTTCTTCCGCGAGGCCGTCCGGCTGCGGTGGCAGCTGCGCCGGTACTTCCACACCGGCCGCATGGCCCGCCCGCCGGCGCTCGCGGCGGACCTCCCGAAGGTCACCGCCGACTGGCAGTGGTCGGGCGCCTGGCCGGTCACCACTCCCGCCGTACTCACGGGCGCGTGGCAGCTGCCGGCGGAGCGGCGCGTGGTGCTCCTCTTCGCCAACGTCTCCGACGAGGCGATCACGGCCCCGGTCTGCTACGACCTGCGTGAGGCGGGCCTGACGGGAGCAACCTGCCGGCGCAGCCGGTGGACCGCCGCGGGCGCCACGCCGCTCGCCGACACCTCCCCCACCCTCCGCGAAACAGTCACATTCCCCCCGCACGGCGTATGGGCGTGGGAGTTCGGACCGTAGGCGTGAGCCATGCGCCCAGGAGGGGGACTGGCACGTTGCCGATGTCGTCCGCCTCGTTACCTCGGCGGCTACGGCACGTTCTCCGCCGCTCCTTGTAGCCCCCGACGTGAGGAGGGGGACAGACACCTTGCCGGCGCCCCCGCCGGAACGGGGAGGCGCAGCGCCGTGCTACGGAGAGCCGGCGGGCGGGGCGGCGGCCAGCCAGCGGGCGTTGCGCTGCACGGCCCACAGGTACTGCGCCGAGGCCACGAACAGCGTGCCGTTGGCCGCGACCGGGGTGCCGTACGAGGGCGACCCCAGGCTGATGCGGGCCAGGACCTTCGGCTCTTTGCCCGCGGCCAGCACGGCGAGGCGCTTGTTGGTGCCCACGTAGAGCCGGCCGTCGGCGAGGAGGGGCGTCGCCCACGTTTCGGCCTGCAGCGGCTCCACCCAGCAGGGCCGGCCTGTCGCCACGTCCAGGCAATGCACGCGGCCGGGCAGGTCCACGGCGTACAGCAGCCCATCGGCGATCGCGACGCTGGCGATGGAGCGTTCGATGCCCTCGTAGGTCCACACGCAGCCGACCCGGCTCACGTCGCCAGTCTGCGAGGCGTCAATGCAGTGCAGCAGCCCCCGGCCCCGCCCGTGCATGGGATCCTGCCCGATCGTCACGTAGACGCGGCCCTCATGGAAGACGGGCGTGGAGATGATCTGGCTGGGGCCGAGATACGTGCCATCGTTCTTGTTGGTCGAGTAGCTCTTGCGCTTGTCGCCAACGTAGTAGGGAATCTCGACGCCAGCGCGCATCCGGTAGTGCGGCGGGTTGCAGTCATATTGCCACACCTTCTTGAAAAGCCCGGGCTGGTCGGGGACCTCGCGCAGGGCTTCGAAGGCGTAGCACACGCCGTCGCCGCCGCCGAAGAAGACGAGCTTGCGGCCGTTCACGACGCCGAGCGAGGGCGGCGACCAGGCGCAGTGCCAGAGGCGCCGCCCCAGCCCCTCGTCATCCGTCGCCAGCAGCCGGCCTGTCTCGGTATCGAGCGCGATGAAGCTCGGCGCGTCGGGCCGGAGGCACTTCACATGCGGGCTGTCCACGCCGTTCGAGGTCGTCGTGTAGACGAACCGGCCGTCCACCAGGACCGAGCAACTGGCCACGTCGTGGGGGCAGACGCCGAGCTGGTCCACGAGGTCGCACACCCACAGGATATCCGCGTCGTCCGGCGCCAGCGCCACGGGCGGCTTGCCCGGGCCCACCAGGTACTGGCCCTCGTCACGGAAGGGGCCGTCGTTGCCGTCCGCAAGGCCATTGACGTCCAGGCAGATAACTTCGCACGCGGTCGTCACGACGAAGACGCGCTTGCCCGAGACGGCCGGCGAGGAGCACGTGCCGCAGTGCTGCTGGCCGTAGAGCGCGCGCTCCGGCAGCCGGCTGGCCGGGCGGTTCGGTGTCACCAGCCGCCACAGCACGCGGCCGGTGCGCTCGTCGAGGCAATGCACCATCCCCCCCTTGGTCGGCTGCAGGCGCGGATCCCCCCGCAGGCTCGTATCGTCGGTACCGACGAACACGCGGCCGTCCGCCACGGTGGGATTGCCGTAGACGTAGGACCCCAGCCGCACAGCCCAGCGCACGTGTTCCGTGGTCTCGGGCAGGATGCCGGCGCCCTGGGGCGACTTCGTGCCCGGGGTGAACGACTCCGGCAGGCCGGTTTCGGGAGACACCATGTTGCGGCCGGGATCGTGGCCGCCCCACTGCGGCCAGTCGCCGCCCGGCGCGCCGGACGGCTGCCCCGCCAAAGCCAGGACCACGGCCCCTGCCGCCTGCCGCCATCCCCACGCCGGAGCCGCGAGTCGTCTTTGCATGGGGCGGGAGCATACACGCGCCACCGGCGCCGGGCAATGGGTGCGGTTTCAGAGAATTCAGGAGTCAGGAGTCAGCATCCAGAATGGGTTTCCAGCAGATTACACCGGAAACCGTGTCCTCACTAAAGCGGTTCAGGTTCCTGAACAACTTGTTTCTATAGCAGTTCTGCACCCATAAGGCGCTAACGGCCGGGACGGCCGTCTCCATCGCGTGGGCAGGCGACGAGGCGTGGAGACGGCGGTCCCAGCCGTTAGCGCCCTCCCCCCTTGCGTTGCTGAGGCGTTGCTCCACCGCCCTTTTCCGTTTCACCTGTCCGGAGATTCTGCGACACTGCCTGCCGAAGGCGCGACTGTGAACAGATGTTGCCGGCGGTCCCCCCGTACCAGGCAGCGCAAGGGAGGAGGTTGGTCATGGCGGCCTTTTGGATGTTCAACATGGGAAGGTCGAAGGCCTGCGGAGACAACCCGCCCTACCAGCAGATGTGGCGGTGGAAGGGCACGGGAAAGATCCAGTGGGGCCTTGGCAAGGACAGCGACCAGGCGCCCTGCCCGCAGGATCAAACCGTATGGGGTGATCAGTCATGAGCGCTTTGTCTGACATACGCCCCGCCCTGGCCACGCTGGTGGCGGCGCCAACACCCACCTCGCTGACCACCGTGACGATCCCGCCCGCGGTGCGCGTGCTCGTCCTGGGCCCGCATCCGGACGATTTCGACGCGATCGGCGTCACGCTCCGCCGCCTGCAGCGCAACGGCAACCCGCTGCACGCGGCGGTCCTGCGCACGGGCAGCGGGGTTGAAGACAGCTACTGCACGCCGCCGACGCTGGTCCGCAAGGCAGCCGTCCGCGAGCAGGAGCAGCGCCGCAGCCTGCGCTTCTTCGGCCTCCCCGACACGGCTGTCACGTTCCTGGACCTGGCCGAGGACGAAGCCAGCCATCCGCTGGACACCCCCGCCAACACCGCCCTGCTGGAGGCCGTGTGGACAGCTTTCCGGCCCGACCTCGTCTGCCTGCCCCACGGCCGCGACTCGAACCTGGGGCACCAGCGCGTCTATGCGATGTACCGGCGCCTGGCCGCCCGGGACAACCGGCCGCTCGCCGCCTGGCTGATTCGCGACCCCAAGACGATGGCGCTGCGCACCCACCTCTACACGCCGTTCGACGCGGAGGAGGCGCGCTGGAAGAGCGAGCTGCTGCGGTTCCACGACACGCAGCACCAGCGCAACCTCCGCACGCGCGGCCACGGCTTCGACGAGCGGATTCTGCAGACCAACCGGGCGATCGCGCGCGAGCTCGGCCTGGCTGCGCCCTGCGCGGAGGCGTTCGAAATCGAGCTATTTCCGCCCGCTCCCACTGGGAGCGGGACGGGGTGAGGGTTGTGGGCAGAGCCCACATTAGGCGTTTAGGCTTGTCAAAGCCCCCGATTTCGACATGAATATGTCCTTTTTGCGCGGCTCCGGCACGTGGCGCCAGCGCAGCAGAACGGACAGGTGCGGCACAAATGAGAGAAGTCGGGATAGGATTACTGGGCTTCGGCACGGTGGGCAGCGGGCTGGTGCGGGCGTTGCAGGCAAACGCGGACATCCTTGCCGAGCGCACCGGCCTGCGGCTCGTGTTGCGGCGCATTGCCGACCTCGATCTCGAGAGCGACCGCGGCGTGACCGTGGACCCGGCCATCCTGACGCGCGACGGCGCCAGCCTGGTGGATGACCCGGCCATCGAGGTCGTGGTCGAGCTGATCGGCGGCACGGGCGCGGCGCGCGACCTCGTCTGCCGCGCGCTCCGCCTCGGCAAGCCCGTCGTGACGGCCAACAAGGCGCTGCTGGCCCGGCACGGCGCCGAGATCTTCGGCCTGGCCGCGGAGAAGCGGACCGACATCGGCTACGGTGCCAGCGTGGGCGGCGCCATCCCCATCATCCGCGTCGTGCGGGAGGGGCTGCTCGCCGGCCGCGTCGAGAGCATCCGCGGCATCGTCAACGGCACCTGCAACTACATCCTGACCCGCATGGAGACGGAGGGCCTGCCCTTTGTCGACGCGCTGGAGGCCGCCCAGGCCGAGGGCTATGCCGAGGCCGACCCCAGCCTGGACATCGACGGCGTGGACTCCGCGCACAAGATCTGCATCCTGGCCACGCTGGCCTTCGGCGCCTGCTTCGCCATGAGCGACATCCACATCGAGGGCATCCGCCACGTATCGGACACGGACATCCGGCTCGCCCGCGAGCTCGGCTACCGCATCAAGCTGCTCGGCATTATCCGGCGCGAGGGCGAAGCCGTGAACGTCCGCGTGCACCCGACGCTGGTCGCGCGCACGCATATGCTCGCGGCGGTGAGCGGCGTCTTCAACGGCATCCTCGTCCACACCGACCTCGCGGGCGACACGCTCTGCTACGGCCGCGGGGCGGGCGGCGTGCCGACGGCCGGCACCGTGCTGGCGGATCTCGTGGACTGCGTGCGCAACCTCGACGCGGGCTGCCCCTGCCGCGTGCCCGCCGTGGCGCTGGCCCGGCAGCCCCTCCCCGTGCTGCCCCTCGGCGACGTCACGACCGGCAGCTACCTGCGGATCACGACGTGGGACAAGCCCGCGCTGCAGAAGCGCATCCTGGGCGTCCTCCTGGGGCGCGGCATCGACGTCGAGACCGTCCGCTGCTTCGACAGCGGCAGCGCGAACAGCAAGCATCTGGTCGTCCTGACGCGGCCGGCCCTCGAGCGCGACCTGACGGCGGCCCTGCACGATATTCACGCCATGACCGAGGGTCCGGGCCACGTGGTGCGCCTGCGCATGGAGGCGTGAGCGACACTTGAGCCGGCGATCCCCGGGGCACGGCATGGCGCCGCGTCCCCGCACGGGAATCCGTCCGGCGGGAGAACGAGAACCATGAAGGTGTGCAAGTTCGGCGGCACGTCCCTGGCGGACGCCGCGCAAGTCCGGAAAGTCATCGACATCGTCGCGGCGGACCGCGACCGGCGGATCGTCGTCGTGTCCGCCCCCGGCAAGCGCGACAAGCAGGACGTCAAGGTGACGGACATGCTGATCGAGTGCGCCGAACGCCGCCTGGCGGGCCACCCGGCCGAGGCGGAGCTGCAGGCCATCCTGCACCGGTTCGAGGATCTCCAGAAGCAGCTCGGGCTCTCCGCGGACGTCGTTGTGCAGATCGGGCTCGACCTGAAGGGCCGCCTGAAGGAGAGCACGCGGCTGACCCGCCCGCAGTTCATGGACCTGATGAAGGCCGCCGGCGAGGACAGCATGGCCAAGCTGGTGGCGGAGGCGTTCACGCACCGCGGCCACCCGGCGCGCTACGCCGATCCGCGCGAGGCGGGCATGCTGCTGTCGGACGAGTACGGCCAGGCTCGCGTGCTGCCGGAGGCCTACGAGCGGCTGGCCGCGCTGGCCCAGGCGAAGGAGCTGGTCATCTTCCCCGGCTTCTTCGGCTACACGACCGACGGCCGCGTGGTGACCTTCTCGCGCGGCGGCTCGGACATCACCGGCTCCATCCTCGCGGCCGCCGTGAAGGCGTCGGTCTACGAGAACTTCACGGACGTCGACTCCGTGTTCGTCGTGGATCCCCGGATCATCGACAGCCCGCTCGGCATCGACGAGGTCACGTTCCGCGAGATGCGCGAGCTCTCCTACGCGGGGTTCGGCGTCCTGCACGACGAGGCGATCATCCCCGCCGTCTCGGCAGGCGTGCCGATCTGCATCAAGAACACGAACAAGCCCGCCGCGCCGGGCACCCGCATCGTGCCCGAGCACCACCGCACCGGGGAGCACAAGGTCGTGGGCATCGCCAGCGACGCGGGCTTCTGCTCGATCAACATGAACAAGTACCTGATGAACCGCGAGATCGGGTTCGGCCGGCGCATGCTGGAGATCCTCGAGGACCAGGAACTTTCCTACGAGCACTGCCCGTCGGGCATCGATAACGTCTCCATTCTGCTGCGCGAGAAGGATCTCACGGCGAAGCAGGAAGCGGGGTTGATCGAGCGCTTCGAATCCGAACTGGGCTGCACGGACATCGTCGTCGAGCGCGGGCTCGCGCTGATCATGCTGGTCGGCGAGGGCATGCGCTACACGCTCGGCGTGGCGGCGCGCGCGACGCGGGCGCTGGCCGACGCGGGGGTGAACATCGAGATGCTCAATCAGGGCGCCTCGGAGATCAGCATGATGTTCGGGGTGAAGGCGGCGGACCGGCAGCGCGCGGTGAAGTCGCTCTACGAGGCTTTCTTCCTCAAGGACGCGCGCTAGACAGGCGGACCGCATGCAGCCGACACGACGCATCGCCATCTACGACACGACCCTGCGGGACGGCTCGCAGGGCGAGGGCATCTCCTTTTCGGGCGCGGGCAAGCTGCGGCTCGCCCAGCGCCTGGACGCCTTCGGCGTGGACTTCGTCGAGGGCGGCTTCCCCGCCTCGAACCCGAAGGACCTGCAGTTCTTCAAGGCGATCCGCGACGTGCCGCTGCGGCACGCGCAGATCGTCGCCTTCGGCAGCACGCGCCACGCCCAGACGCGCGTGCAGGACGACCCCCAGGTCCGCGCCCTGCTGGAGGCGCAGACCGAAGTTGTCACGATCTACGGCAAGACCTGGAAGCTGCACGTCACGGACGTGCTGCGCGTCTCCCCCGCGCAGAACGTGGAGATGGTCGGCGACACGATCACCTACCTCAAGGACCAGGGGCGGCGCGTCTTCTTCGACGCCGAGCACTTCTTCGACGGCTACAAGGACGACCCCGCCTTCGCCCTCGCCGTGCTGCGGCGGGCCGTGCGCGCCGGGGCGGACGCCGTGATCCTCTGCGACACCAACGGCGGCTGCCTGCCGCACGAGATCTACGCCCTCACGCGCAGCGTGGTCCGGCGCCTCGGCGCGCCGGTCGGCATCCACTGCCACAACGACTCCGACACGGCCGTGGCCAACAGCCTGGAGGCGGTCCGCGCCGGCGCCGTGCAGGTGCAGGGCACGATCAACGGCTTCGGCGAGCGGTGCGGCAACGCCAACCTCATCTCGGTCATGCCCGCGCTCGCGCTCAAGCTGGGGCTGCCCTGCCTGCACGAGGGCGACTTCACCAGGCTGCGCGAGCTGTCGGCCTTCGTCAACGACCAGGTCAACCTGCGCAACGACACGCGGCAGCCCTACGTGGGGCAGAGCGCGTTCGGCCACAAGGGCGGCGCCCACGTCAACGCGGTGAACAAGAATCCGCGCACGTTCGAGCACCTCGCCCCGGAGCAGGTGGGCAACGAGCGGCGCATCCTCGTCTCCGAGCTGTCGGGCGGCAGCAACGTGCTGCTGAAGGCGGTGGAGCTCGGCCTGGGGCGCAAGACCTCCGTCGAGGGCGCCCGCGAGGTCCTCGAGGTGCTCAAGCAGCTCGAGCACAAGGGCTACGCCTTCGAAGCCGCCGACGCGTCGTTCCGCATCCTCATCCAGAAGGTGCTGCGGGAACACAAGTCGTTCTTCGGCCTGGAGGGCTTCCGCGTCGTCGTCGAGAAGCGCGGCAAGGACGAGCCCTGCGTTTCCGAAGCTGTCGTGAAGGTCCGCGTCAACAACGAGATCGAACACACCGTGGCGGAGGGCGACGGCCCGGTCAACGCGCTGGACCGCGCGCTGCGCAAGGCGCTGACCCGTTTCTACCCGGCCATCGCCCGCGTCTTCCTGACGGATTTCCGCGTGCGCATCCTCGACCCCGAGGAGGCGACCGCGGCCAAGACCCGCGTGCTCATCGAATCCAGCGACGGCAAGTCGACGTGGGGCACGGTGGGCGTGTCGGAAAACATCATCGAAGCCTCCTGGGAAGCGCTCGTGGACAGCATGGAGTACAAGCTGTTCATGGAGGAAGACCGGGCACGGCGGAAACGGTAAGCCCATGGACATGGACAAGCATTACGACCCGAAGGCGATCGAAGCGAAGTGGTACGCGTGGTGGCTCGCGCAGGGGCTGTTCCACGGAACGCCCGACCGCGGCGGCAAGCCCTACTGCATCGTCATCCCCCCGCCCAACG
>CAYOBW010000014.1:37315-40355 GCA_964402115.1 uncultured Victivallales bacterium | reverse complement strand
CACCATGCCCCTCGACCTGCCCAAGGCCTACGACGCAACCGCCGTCGAACCCGATGTCTACCAGCGCTGGGAGTCCAGCGGCTGCTTCAAGGCCGGCGCCGGCAGGCGCCCGGGCAAGCCGAGCTACGTCATCGCCATCCCGCCGCCCAACGTCACCGGCGTGCTGCACATGGGCCACGCGCTCAACAACACGCTGCAGGACATCCTCGCCCGCTGGCGCCGCATGGAGGGGCGCAACGTCGTCTGGCTGCCGGGCACGGACCACGCCGGCATCTCCACGCAGAACGTCGTGGAGCGCGCCCTGCGCAAGGAGGGCCTCCGCCGCGAGGACCTCGGGCGCGAGGCGTTCGTGCAGCGGGTGTGGGACTGGCGCGCGGAGTACGGCAGCACGATCATCGGCCAGCTCAAGAAGCTGGGCTGCTCGTGCGACTGGGAGCGCGAGCGCTTCACCATGGACGAGGGGCTCAGCGACGCCGTGGCCGAGGTGTTCGTCCGGCTTTACGACAAGGGGCTGATCTACAAGGGCGAGTACATCATCAACTGGTGCCCGCGCTGCCACACGGCGCTGTCGGACGAGGAGAGCGAGCACGAGGACACGAACGGCAAGCTCTACTACCTGCGCTATCCCGTGCAGGGCGGCGCGCCCGGCGAGTGGGTCGTCGTCGCCACGACGCGCCCCGAGACGCTGCTCGGCGACGTGGCCGTGGCGGTCAACCCGAAGGACCCGCGCTACAGCCACCTCGTCGGCCGGTCGCTCGTCCTGCCCGTGCTGGGGCGCGCCCTGCCCGTCATCACGGACGACTTCATGGACGCCGCCTTCGGCACCGGCGTCGTCAAGGTCACGCCCGCGCACGACCCCAACGACTTCCAGATGGGCCTGCGCCACAGCCTGACGCCGCTCAACGTCATGCACGGCGACGGCACGATGAACGAGGCCGCCGGCCCCTACGCGGGGCTGGACCGCTTCGCCTGCCGCAAGCGCATCCTGGCCGACCTCGAACAGGCCGGCCTGCTCGAGAAGATCGACGACCACAAGCACGCCGTGGGCCACTGCTACCGGTGCGCGACCGTGGTCGAGCCGCGCCTCTCGCCGCAGTGGTTCGTGAAGATGGCGCCGCTGGCGGCGCCCGCGTACGAGGCGGTCGCCAGCGGCCGCGTGACGTTCACGCCCGCGCGCTGGAACAAGGTCTACCTGGAGTGGATGGGCAACATCCGCGACTGGTGCATCTCGCGGCAGATCTGGTGGGGCCACCGCATTCCCGTGTTCACCTGCGGCGGGTGCCGCCACGAGTGGGCGGCCAAGGGCCGGCCCGCCAGCTGCCCCCGCTGCGGCCACGCGGACATCGAGCAGGACCCGGACGTGCTCGACACGTGGTTCTCCTCGTGGCTGTGGCCGTTCAGCACCTTCGGCTGGCCGCGGCCGAACGCGGACCTCGCCTGCTACTACCCGACCCATGACCTCGTGACCGCCTCGGAGATCATCTTCTTCTGGGTGGCGCGCATGGTCATGGCGGGGCTGGAGTTCATGGGCGACATCCCCTTCCGCTCCGTCTACATCCACGGCACGGTGCGCGACGACAAGGGCCGGAAGATGAGCAAGAGCCTGGGGAACGCGATCGACCCGCTCTCGATCATCGAGACGTACAGCGCCGACGCGCTGCGCTTCAGCCTCATCATGCTCACCGCCACCGGGCAGGACGTCTACATCAGCAGCGAGAAGTTCGAGCTGGGCCGCAACTTCGGCACGAAGCTGTGGAACGCCGCGCGCTTCATCACCCTGCAGGGCGGACCGGGTTCGCCGGCGGCGTGGCGCGCCGACGGCGCGCTCGACCCCGCGCGCCTCGCCGCGGACGACCGCCACATCCTCGCGCGCTTCCAGCAGGCCGTGCGCGACGTGACGGACAACCTCGAGAAGTACCGCTTCAACGACGCCGCGCTGGCGCTGTACGAATTCGTCTGGCACCAGTTCTGCGACTGGTATGTCGAGTACGCCAAGGAGCCGCTGGCCGGCGCCGATCCCGCGCGGCGGGAGGAGGTGCTCAAGGTCCTGCACGGCTGCCTCGCCGGCGCGCTGCGGCTCCTGCACCCGTTCATGCCGTTCATCACCGAGGAGCTGTGGCACGCCATGGGCTACGGCGCGGAGGCGGAGAGCATCATGACCGCCCCCTGGCCGCAGCCGTGGGATGCGGGCCAGCTGGCGCGGCTCGGCATCACGGCCGCCGAGGTGGCGTACGTGGACGACCGCCACGAGCTCGTCCGCGCCGGCCGCACGCTGCGCGCGGACTACAACGTGCCGCCGGGGCGGCAGGTGGCGTTCGCCCTCAAGCCCGCCGACGCCCAGGCCGCGGCGCTGCTGCAGGCCGACGCGGCGGCGCTCAAGACCTTCCTCAAGGCCGAGACGCTCACGATCGATGCGGCGCTGGAAGCGGGGCCGACGATGCCGGGCGCCGTCGCCAAGCTGGGCGCCATTCACCTGTCGCTGGCGGGCCTGGTGGACCCGGCGGCGGAAGTCAAGCGCCTCTCCGGCCAGCGCGCGAAGCTGCAGCAGGGCATCGAAGCCATCGACCGGAAGCTGGGCAACGAAGGCTTTGTCGCCAAGGCGCCGGCCGAGGTCGTTGCCCAGCAGCGCGCCCGCCGCCAGGAGCTCGCCGACCAGGCCGCCGCGCTCGACACGCAGATCCGGGCGTTCGGGGGCTGAACATACCGCCGCGACTCCTTCGGCTCGCTTCGATTCCCTCGGAGCCGCCCGGGGCTCGTTGCGGCGCACTTTGACCTTGCCTGCCCCCTGTTTGTGATACAATATGTCCGACATGAAAACACTGTCCGTCAGAGAGGCCCAACATGGCTTTTCCGCCATGCTTGAACGGGTGACAGCGGGTGAAGACGTCGAGATCACGCGGCATCGCCGCGTGGTGGCCAGGGTCGTATCCGCCGCTCCAAGCGCCGGCAAGCGGAAATGGCCGGATATCATGGCGCGCTTGCGCGAGGATTTCGGCAGCCGGGTTACACCGGACTCCGGTCCCATCTTCGATGATCTGCG
>CAYOBW010000014.1:22667-37215 GCA_964402115.1 uncultured Victivallales bacterium | reverse complement strand
GTGTGGGATAAGGCGGAGAACCTGTCGGCGCAGTACGCCTGCCTGGTGAACTGTCGCACGCTGGATACCCTGCATGTTGCCACCGCGTTGCTGCTCGGCTTCCGTGACTTCGTGTCGCTGGACCGGCGGCAGCGCAGCTTGGCCGAGCACGTGGGACTTCGCGTGAAGCCATGAGTGGCCAAGCGCCTGGGTCACGGAAAGGCGGCTGTCGCCGTGAACCCACCAAACCCAGACGTGGGTGTCCAGCAGAATCATCGAGCCGCATCCCAATCCGCCTCCGCGACACTATCGAAGGCCCGCTCGTAGCGAAGAGGTTTACCGTGGAGGGGGTATTTCTCGGTCTGGGCTTCCCGCCGTGAGGCATCGCGTACAAGAACATCAACGATGTGCCCGGCGAGCGATGGAAGCCCGTGCACCGTAAGTGTCCCGTCACTCGCGACTACTGCTTGTACATGCACGGCGGCCATCGCGTTCAACCTCCATGTGAGAGGATGGATCATCCGCCGCTGGAGACCAAGCCAATCTGACGACTGGGCGCACATCCGCGACTTAGGCAAACCGCGCGTGTCGGAGAAAGCGCCCGTAAAGCGGGACCTATGGGACCGCTGCTGCCTCCGCCATCCGTCCCGCGTGCAAAGCCAGCGGGTTCGCAGCCCCCGCTGTACGGTCTGGCTGTAGGTCGGGATCGAAATCCCGACCAGAGCCAGGGTGGCGGAATGGGGACGGTCGGGATTGGAATCCCGACCCACGGCGCGGCGCAGGCGGGTTGGCGCGACACGGCCCAGGCAACCCACGCGTGACATTTGAGTGTTGCGCGTGTGGGTAGGCGTGGCACGGCAGTAACGGCGGGGACCGCCGTCTCCAGGCCCGTGGTCCAGCCTGCCACCCTCTTCGTCCGCCATCCCGCGGGATGCCGAGGCCGTCGCTCCGCCAGGCGAAAGGGGCCTCCGCACTTTCTCGCGCACCCGCGACTCGGCAACGACAGTTTTGCCGCCAAGGCGCCCACGGGCGCATCTGTGATCTATTGACTTGCGCTCGCCCCACCGGTCGGCGCCACGTCAGTCTCGAGGTTCGGCGAGCTTGCGAGCCGTAACCCACCCGATGGTCGGCGACGTGTATTTGTCCAGCCTTCGATTTCCCATCGTCCTCGTCCTCGTCCTCGATTCCCTCGTTTGTCTCTTCGAGGACGACGACCGTTCGCTGTGCTCACTGAGGACGAGTACGATGGATCGCCTGCCTACAGCCTAACAGCCCACAGCCTAACAGCCTAGACGCCCTTCCAGGGTCAATGAAACGCAGATGTGCCCGGCGCCCACGGAAATCCCCCGTCAACCCTTGCAGAACGGCTGCGCCAAGCTATCATGGATTGGGTAAGCGATAGGGCGAGGGCATGGAGGACGAATGGCGCGATAGCGGCGCGCGCAACGGGAGGACCATCAGATGGCCGGGAGGCGGGCTCAACTCGTCGGCGCGGGGGCGCTGCTGGCGGCGCGCTGCGTGGCCGCCGCCATCGTCGAGCCGGCCACATCGGAGCCGGGCGGCAGGCGGTCGGACGGGCCGTGGACCGTGGGCTGTGAATTCCGCGTGGGCGGCGAGCCGCTCACCGTCAATGCCCTGGGCGCCGAGGACATCAACAACGCGAACCCGGCGGGCTTCGGCGACGGGCTGTACCCCAGCGGGAAACATGGCGTCGGCATTTGGGACGCGTCGGGGACGCTGTTGTGCAGCGTCAGCGTGCCGGACGGCAGGGCCGCGGCGTTCATCAAAGGGTTTCGCTACGTCAGGGTGCCCCCCCTGACCCTGAGCACCGGATCCCTGTACACCATCGCGGCGACCGTCGGCGGGAACGTGGATTACTTCTCCGACGGGCAGACGCCGCCCAACTACCGGGCCGGCGCCGGGGCCACCCTGGTCCGGAACGTGTACAACACCACGGTCACCGCTCCGCCAACCTGGCCGACCGCGGACGGTAAGGGCACGCTGGGGCGCTGGGCCTGCGGCAACGCGACGTTTGTGCGCCCGGTTGCGGCGGGGATCCCGATGCTGCTGGAGCCAGCGACAACCAACTACCGCACCAACTACACCGGGACCGTCGGGTACGAGTTCACGACCGGTCCTGCCGCGGTCAGGGTCTGCGCGCTGGGCTTCTTTGACAGCGGCCTGGACGGGTTGTCTTCCGCGCACCGGATCGGTGTCTGGGACGGCGGGGACACGAACGCGCTGGTGGCGGAAGCCAGCGTCTTCCAGGGAACGGGGAGCACGCTGATCGACGCTTACCGCTACCAGCTGCTGGACGCCGAACTCGTGCTGTCCGCCAACCATACTTACTGGATCGGGGCCGAGACGTTCAGCAGCGGGGACGCCTGGCCCAACGTGCCCGACAGCTCGCTGCCCGGTTTCACGGCGCCCCCGTTTGCCGGCTACCGTCTCACCGGCACCGGGGTCTTTCTCAAGACCACCTTCGGCACGCCGGTGTCGCGCGACCCTGTCCAGATTTTCGCCGCGCCGAACCTGCTGACCGTCCGGCCCCGGGGGACCGTTCTGCTGGTTCGCTAACCGCGCGGGGATTCTGCGCCAGATCTGATTAGGCGGGCAATCCGGCAGCCTGCGCCGAACGATAGCCGGGATAGGAGCTTCGGCATGCAAAGCAGACAGTCGTTCGCAAACGGTGTGAGGGTCGCGGTCTTGCTGCTGGCCGGCGTAGCCGCCGCGAGCGGGGCGGAGGCGACGGTCGCGGCGCGCCTGGCCGCCCGCACGTTCCCTTCCGTATTCATGGCGTGGAGTACGGCCGAGCACACGGCCGACACGAATCGCCTGGACAACTTCGCGCGGCACGACTGGTACCCCTTCTGGGACCGTGGCCTTGGGCGTCCCCTCCGCGCGGGCAGCCAGCGCGCCGACGGCGCGTGGGAACGGCCGTTCGAGAACGGTCTCGTCTGCTACAACCCGGCCGGAGGCCGGCCCGTCACGCTGGTTGCCGATCGCGCGCTACGCAGCCGGGCGACAGGGCGGACCGCGACGCAACATGCCGTACCCCCCGGCGATGGCGATATCCTCGAGGGGCAACCCCAGGCCGTGCCGCACGATCCGTGAGTTGCCTGCAAAGCGAGGCAACTCGCGCGGGGAAGGGTCCCGCCTGCCACCCGGATGGCTCAGGTCGGGATTGGAATCCCGACCCACGTGGGGCGGGATTCCAATCCCGCCCGCCCTGGCACACCCGGGCCAACGGCCGCCGTGCGACGCCGTGCCGCGAGCAGAACGTGTCCGCGCACGGCGTCACCGCCCGGACGGTTGCGCGGCCGGCGGCGGCGGCGTTTCCGGCACCGGTCCGACATATCCCGTGGACAGCACGACATCGTCGTACCAGACGGTGTTGTCGCGCCGCGCCTGGTGCACATAGACGCCGATGTCGAACCGCTTCAGCTTCACGTCCGCGCTCGTGCGCCAGCGCAGGCCCGCGTAGTGGATGTAGAGCTTGCCGTCGATCCAGGCCGCCAGCTCGCCGTCGGCCTGGCCCGCGGTGTTCGCCTTGAGCATGTGTTCGAGGCAGTACCAGCGGTTGCGCTGGAGGACAAGCCGCTCCTCCGTGGCCGGGCCAAGCATGTTGCCCCAGTAATGGCCATCGGGATCGATCTTCATATCCATCCAGTAGGCGTAGAGGAACATGTAGCCCGGCGCCGGGAGGCGGCCCCAGTCGCGCCAGGGCTCGAAGGCGCAGGTGAAGTGGTCGTCGCCCCGCGGCCGGATGCCTGCTCCGCCCATGGCGCGCCAGCGGTCGGCGCCCGCCACCGCCGCCAGACCGCCGCCGACGTGGTTCAGGTTGCCCTGGTCGTAGTCGGCCGCGAACTTGATGTAGCGGCGAAAGTAGACGCAATCGTAGCCCACCGGGCCGAACCACCCGCTCGCGCCGGCGCCGGACTCGCGGCCGTCCCGGGCCACCGCCGTCACGGCGAAGGCGCCGGAGCCGCCGTGCGCCAGGCCCGGGTCGGTCGCCAGCCGTGCGCGTCCCTCTTTGGCGCCGCGGATTTCGAAGTACTTCTTCAGCGAGGCCGGCGTTTCGAAATCGTCCTCGAAGATGACCGTGCCCGGCTTCTGCAGCGCGGCCAGGGCCGCGGGATTGGCGCGCGTCTCCGCCGTAACCAACCGGGGGTACGGCTCGGAGGCCGGCGCAGCCGCGACCCACGCCGCCGCCACCAGCCACCACCAGCCATTCCGCGGATCGCCTTTCATGCCTGCCAGCCTGCCCGAAGCCGAACGGAAAGACAAGCGCGGGGTAACGCCTCAGCACGCAAGGGAACAAAACCGAGCGTAACGGCCGGGGACGGCCGTCTCCATGACGTGCGCCAGACTCAGGACATGGAGACGGCGGTCCTCCGCCGTTAGGCCCCCTGCGTGACGGAGGCGTTACAGCCCAGGCGCCAGAAGCACCGGGCTTTACTTGCCACGGCGCTTGCGCAACACTCTCACGCACATGCAAGCAAGGAACCAACGGGATGGAACCGGCGGTGGGGTCGGCGTTTCCGGCGAGTCGCGGCGCGGGATTGTACGGCGACACCGCTGCCCAACCGGCGCGCGGATTGTGCCTGGCGCCAGCGGCCACCTTTTGGGGATCCTGACCGCCTGCCTCCTGGCGGGCGCACTGCCGGTCCGCGCGCCCGCGTGGGACTCGATGGATATCGACCTGCCGTCCGGCGCGAAGGAGAGCCTGTGGCGCGACGCGCTGGCTCAACGCAACGGCGGCAGGACGGAGTTCAAGCTGCAAACCGGCCGCGCCGACATCGTCACCTCGAACGAGGTGTTCGAAGTGGACTGGGTGCGCAAGTGGAAGGAAGGCATGGGGCAGGCGCTGGCGTATGCCGGCGAGAGCAATCGCAAGCCGGTGCTCGTCCTGCTCTCCTACAGCCAGGGCGCGGCCCGGTTGACGCCGAAGTCCCGCGCCACGCTGGATCAGGCCGAGAAGGAGTGCGGGCGCCACGGGGTCCGGCTGCTTGTCCTGTTCCCCACCCGGCCGGAGGAGTTGCCCCACACGCAGACCGGCCGTAAGCCGACCGCCGCGACGAATCCCCCCATCAAGAAGGAGTAGCCATGCCCACCCTGTTCCTGAAGCCGGGCCGCGAGAAGTCATTGTTGCGCCGACATCCCTGGGTCTTCGCGGGCGCCGTGGCGCACGTCGAGGGGAAGCCCGCGGCCGGCGCCACGGTCGCGCTGCGCGCGGCCAACGGCGCCTTCCTGGCCTGGGCCGCCTGTTCGCCCGCCTCGCAGCTGGTCGCCCGCGTCTGGTCCTTCGAGGAGCGCGACGCCATCGACGCGGCGTGGTTCCAGGAGCGGCTGCGGCGCGCCTGGCAGCGGCGCGCGGCGGCGCTGGCGGAGCCCGAGGGCGCGGCGCGGCTGGTGTACGCCGAGTCGGACGGCCTCCCGGGGCTCATCGTGGACCGCTACGCCGACCGGCTCGTCTGCCAGTTCCTGACCGCCGGCGTCGAAGCGTGGCGCGGGCCCCTGGTGGAGGCGCTGGCCGCGCTGCACCCGTGCGCCGGCATCTACGAACGCTCGGATGCCGAGGTGCGCGCCAAGGAGGGCCTCGCGCCGCGCACCGGCGTGCTGACCGGGGACGCACCGCCGGAAACGGTAACCATCCGCGAGGGCGCCAGCCGCTATCTCGTGGACCTCGCGGCCGGCCACAAGACGGGCTTCTACCTGGACCAGCGCGTCAACCGCGCCGCCCTGGCCGGCTGGGCGCGCGACGCCGAGGTGCTCAATGCCTTCGCCTACACGGGCGGCTTCGGCGTGGCCGCGCTGCAGGGCGGCGCCCGGCACGTCGTGAATCTCGACACCTCGCGGCCGGCGCTGGAGCTGGCCGCGCGCAACCTCGCGCTGAACGACCTCGATCCCGCGCGCGCGGAGCAGGCCGAGGGCGATGTGTTCACCGTGCTCCGCGGCTACCGCGACCGCGGCCGGCAGTTCGACCTCATCGTGCTCGACCCGCCCAAGTTCGTCGAGTCGCGCGTGCAGCTCGAACGCGGCTGCCGCGGCTACAAGGACATCAATCTCCTGGCCTTCAAACTGCTGCGGCCCGGCGGCGTGCTGTTCACGTTCTCCTGCTCGGGCCTGGTGGACCGGTCGCTGTTCGAGAAGATCGTGGCCGACGCCGCGCTGGACGCGCGCCGCGACGCCCAGGTCGTCACGTGGCTGACGCAGGCCCCGGACCATCCCGTCCTGCTGAGTTTTCCGGAAGCCGCGTACCTCAAGGGGCTGGTTTGCCGGGTGGCGTGAGCGACCGCTACACGGCCTCCGCCCGGCGGAAGGCGAGCACGCCAAGGGCGAGCACCCCGACCGTGAAGAGCGCGGCGTACAACGCCGCCAGCCCCACGTAGGACCAGGCAACGACGCCGCCCTTGGCGAGGGCGTCGCACACCCAGAAATGCTGCCAGTCGGGCAGGAGCCGGTAAAGCGCCGCGCACAGGCGCGACGTGCCGGCGCGCGGCCCCAGCAGAGGGTCCGACAGCAAGCCCACAACCAGCAGCAGCAGGCACCCGGTCAGCGTCGGCGCGGCGCCGAAGCGCGTGGAAAGGGCCAGGGCGCAGGCCGCGAGCATCAGCAGCGCCAGGGTGACCAGCAGGCTGACCGGGAGCAGCCGCCAGTCCACGCGGCAATCGAACGGCGCCCACTCCCCGTGCAGGTCGAACAGGGCGCTGACGAACAGGGTGAGGACCAGCGCGAAGATCAGCCAGAGAAACGCCGCGGAGCCGAAGGCCCGGCGGCGGTAGTAGTTCATGAGGCCGCCGCCCACGAACGCTACGCCCGGCGCCAGCAGTAGCAGCACGCCGGTTTGCGTGTCCTGCACGTAACCCAGCTCGCGCGCCGTGCTGACGAACTGCGTCGACACGCGCGTGGCGAGCAGCGTGGCCACGGTCGCGCAGCACGAGAAGGCCAGCAGCACGGCCGCCGTCCCGGCGTACTTGGCGAGGAAAAGGAGGGGGCGGCCGACCGGCTTGCTCAGCAGCGCGGCCGCCGTCCCGCGCCGCAGTTCGTCCCGCAGCGTGGCGGACGACACGGAGCCGGCCAGCAGCAGCCCGACCAGGAAATGCAGCGCCAGGCCGCTGTCGCGCGCCAGCCGCCCATCCTCGCCGAAGACGTGCATCTGCAGCAGCGGCACGGCACCGGTCAGCACCACCACCGCGGCCGTCAACAGCAGCACCACGGGCTGGCGCAGCGCCTCGAGGGCGGTCAGCGTGGCCAGGGCCAGGAACTGGCGGACGGCGACACGCATCGCGCTATTTCTCGTCCTTGTGCTTGATGGGCATGTCGATGCAGAGTTCCCGCATCTTGCCCTCGAGCGAGAGCAGGTCCTTGTCGTCCCAACTCTTCGCCGAAGGCTCCAGCAGCTTGGGCATGCTGGTGTCATAGCCCTTGACGGTCTTGCGGAAATCCTCATAGGTCAGATTCGATTTATTGAAGACCGCGAAGTCTGAATCCACGAAGCTGACGACATCCTTGAACGACTCCCGGATATGGCCATTCTCATGCTCGAGGAGCCGAGCCCTCGCCGGAGGCCAGGTCTCTGGATCACCGGGCTGGGTCTTCCCGGTTTCCGGCGGCCGCCGTTTGGCGGTCTTGTTATCCACCTCGCTGGGCAGGAACGGTCCGCTGGGACGCAGGTAGACATAGGCCTGGAACACAACAGGCTCGTTCTGCTTGGCCGCGGGTTGCGGCAGCACGTTGGTGGACCAGCTGATCTCGACGTAGGCACTGGCATTGGCGTTCTTCCGCTGCCGGATCGTCGCGACCGAAATGGATCTCACGTGGGAGGGCTCGCAGTAGATGATGATGTGGGCACGGTCGTACTCCTTGCGTTCCGAGTAGATGCTGTTGGCTGGGGCCTCAAACGGCGCCTGGACGCCAGTCGACAGCCCGATGGTCCCCACGTCCACGGGTACGGACTCGCCCAGACCGACCGTGCCGGGCTTCCGCCCCCCATGCTCGCTGCCCCGATGATTCTCCCCGCTCATGACCGGCCTCCTTCGTGTGCAACACCCCGGGGCAGGCGCGCCGACAGCCGGCGCTCCCCCGGTAGCGCTTCAACAGTGGCAAGCCGCGGGCCGCGGGGCAAGCAGATAGTGCGGACTGGGAGGGTGGCAGGCGGTCCGCGCCTGGCGGGCTGGGCTGTCTCCCTTCCCCTCGTCCTCCGTTCTCGATTGCCTCCGCGCAGTCGGTGGATTCGATTACGAGGACGAGGACCGCTGAGGGGATCCGCCGCCTCACGTCGGCGGCTACGGGAAGAGGGAGAAGGGCGCGTTCCTCCCCCGTAGCCCCCGACGTGAGGAGGGGGACGGTGTCCTTCACGACGCCGTCAGCTGCGGCAGTTGCGGCAGAATCGTTGACAGCTATAGGGGCAGGGACGACCTCCGTGTCGTCCGCAGGGGTTCTGCAAGAGCCTCGAATGACAACGGGACCCGAGACGACACAAATCATTTGTCACCGATCTTGAGATCGTCATGCAGCCACCACCGGGTGATCGATGCGCTTGGACGCGTACTGGAGGCACGCCTTCAGGTCGGCCTCCTCAAGGTCCGGCATTTCTGCAAGAATCTGGCTTGGGGTCAGCCCGGCGGAAAAGAGGTCCAAGATATCAGTCAGACGAATGCGCATGCCTCGGACGCATGGACGCCCACCGCATTGGTCTGGATCAACCGTGATTCTGTCATTCAAGTATGTCATGATTCACCCCCTTCAAATCGGAGAAGAACATACTACAGGGCCGTGGGCATTGTCATTTCGTATTCCGATCCAGCATGGATTGGACCGACCAGACGTCATACACAGGCCCTCACCCATTTTGCGTTGGCAACCGCCAGCTGTGCAGGCCAGGCTACGGACCGATTTCCATGGTACTTGGTACTGGCGAGCAGTGTGGTCCCTGGCGAGCGCGCGTGTCAACCCGCAGTTCTCGGTTCAACGGCGGTCCTCGTCCTGCGTTCTCGATTGCCTCCGTAGCCGTCGGTCAAATCGATGACGATGGAGAGGGGATCCGCCGCCTCACGGCGGCGGCTACGGGGAGAGGGAGAAGTGCGTTCTTTCCTCGTAGCCCCCGCGGTGACGCGGGGGACGGGATCGCGAAGCGGTCCGTCCGCCTCCTCACGTCGGCGGCTACGCGTTGCCCGCTCCTTTCATCCTCGTAGCCCCCGACGTGAGGAGGGGGACGGTGTCCTTCATGTCTCCGTGGTGCCAGGCAGAAGGCGGGCGAGCACGCTCCGCTGAGTCCGCCTTGTGCCCCGGCCCTCGTTCGGGTTATGCTAGAGGCGATGAGGCGGAAGACGACAACGTGGGTGCGGCTGGCGACCGCCGCCGGTTTGGCTTGCCTGGGCGCCGGGCACGCCACGGGGCAGGTGCGGATCAACGAACTGACCGCGGGACGCTCGGATCGCCTCGTCCAATGGTCGGACGCGGGCGTGGCGCGTCTGGGCGCGGGCCCGGCCTGGTACGAAGCGGGCTTCGACGACCGGAGCTGGCGCGAAGCGCCCGGCGGCTTCGGCTTCAGCGACGCTTACGCAACCAACGTCCGCACCAACCTTTACAACCTGACCGTGGCGCTCTACGCGCGCCAGACTTTCAGCGTGTCGGCAGCCGACGCCGTCCGCACCAACCAGGTTGACCTGGTCATCGCCTATGACGATGGCTTCGTCGCTTTCCTGAACGGCCGGGAAGTCGCGCGCCGCAATCTTGGCGCGGCGGGCAGTCTAGTGTACCACGACCAACAGGCTTTCAACATACGCACCACCCCCGCCACCAACACCATCCACCTCGGGACAGCGAAGACACTGCTGCAGCCCGGGCTCAACGTGCTGGCCATCCAGGTGCACAACGTGGAGCTCGACGACGCCGACCTGGCCCTGGTCGCCAACCTGCAGCTCGCCGGCTCGCCCGCCACCGTCTTCGTCCGCAACGGCAACCCCTGGCGCTACCTGCCGGGCCTGCACGAACCGTCGGGCGGCGAGCGGGACCCGGCTTTCGCGCCGGGCGTGCAGCCGCTGCGCGTCGCGTGGGCCTCGCCGTACTTCGACGATCGCGCCTGGGCGCGCGGTCCCGGCGGCATCGGCTACGGGGACGGCGACGACGCGACCGATGTCGGCGCGCAGATGCTGCGCAAGACGCCGGCGCTCTACCTGCGGCAGGCGTTCGTGGTCTCCGCCGCCACGGCGGCGCTCACCAACCGCCTGCAGCTCACCATGGACTACGACGACGGCTTCGTCGCCTACCTCAACGGCGAGGAGGTGGCCCGCCGCAACCTGGGCCTCGCGAACGAGTTCATCGCCCGCACCCGGACAGCCACCACGCACGAGGCCGGCGCCCCGGAAACGATCGTGCTGGGCGCCGCGCGCCACTGCCTGCGGCCGGGCACGAACGTGCTGGCCATCCAGGTGCACAACGACGGCGTCAGCAGCAGCGACCTGTCGTCCAGCGCCGACCTGGCGGTGGCCGGCAGCCCGGCCGTCACGCTCGTGCAGCACGCGCAGAGCTGGGCCTACTGGGTCGAAGCCGCCGAACCCGCCCCGCCCCCGGAGCCGGCGCCAACGGAGATCGAATCGGATTTCATGGACTGGGTCGAACTAGTCAACACGAGCAGCGTGCCGATCAGCCTGGCCGGGTGGACGCTGACGGATGACGCGGCCGCCCCCGGTCTCTGGACGTTCCCGGACCTGCTGCTGGCGTCCGGGCAGCACCTCGTCGTGTTCTGCACCGGCTACGACCGCCGCAACCCGGCCGCGCCCTACCTGCACACGAACTTCAAGCTCGACCGCGGCGGCGAGTACTTGGGGCTCGGCAACGCGACGGGCGGGCTCGTTGCGACGCTGACCTTCCCGAAGCAGAGCCGCACCCACAGCTACGGCTGGCGCGAGGGCGCGGGCTACCGCTACTGCGCCACCGCCACCCCGGGCGCAGCCAACACGGTCGGCGCGGCGCTGGAGGGCCTCGTGGCCAAGCCCGCCTTCAGCCGCCAGCCGGGCTTCTCCAGCGCGGCGGTGGTCGTGGCCCTGACCTGCGCGACCCCGGGCGCCACGCTCCGCTACACGGTGGACGGCACCGAACCCACCCTCGCCAACGGCTCGACCTACACCGCCGCGCTGAGCCTCTCCGTCAGCACGGCGCTGCGCGTGCGCGGCTTCAGGGACAACTGGGTGCCCTCGCCCGAAGCCACCGCCACGTACATCGTCGCCGAGCCCGCCGGCGTGGCGTCCATGCCGGCGCTGGCGCTCGTGGGCAACTTCCAGCGCATCATCCACAAGCCCCACGGCGTGGCGTCCATCGTGGGCGGCTCGTGGGTCAGCGGCCTGTGGGTCGCCGGCACGGAGAACGACTACAACATCCCGATGGAGCATGGACGCCCCTTCGAGCGCCCCATTTCCGCGGAGTGGCTGTGGCCTGGCTCCGACCGGTACACGCAGGCGGATTGCGGTATCCGCTGCGCCGGCAGCCGGCACATCCGGCCCCGCTACACGCTGCAGAATATGAGCGGGCGCTGGGACGATCCCGACCTGAACAAGCCGCAGTTCAACCTCTACTTTCGCGACGACTACGGCGACGGCCTGCTGGATTTCGCGCTCTTCGACCTCTCGGCGCTGGACAAGCACAAGACCCTGCGCCTGCGCGGCGGCAAGAACGACTGGAAGAACCCCTTCATCCGCGACGAGCTGACCCGGCGCCTGTTCCACGACATGGGGCAGGTTTCGAGCGTCGGCACGCTGAGCGCGGTCTACCTGAACGGGCAGTTCAAGGGCTACTACAACCCGTGCGAGCGTTACGACGAGGATTTTCTGCAACGCTCCTATCGCAGCGAAAACGGCTGGGACGTCGTGAACCACGACCCCGACGACCTCACCTCCGGCGACCTCGTGGCCTGGACGGCCGCTCAGGCCTTCGCGGACACGCACAGCATGGCGGTGCTGAGCAACTACCAGCAGATGGCCGCGCTGCTGGACGTCGAGAACTTCGCGGACTACCTGGTCCTGAACTCCTACGCCGGCACCTGGGACTGGCCGCAGAACAACTGGTACGCCGCCCGGGAGCGCTCGACCTACGGAAGGTTCCGCTATTACATCTGGGACGCCGAGGGGGCGTTCGGACAGGCCGCCGACCACCCCGTGACGTACAACACGTTCACGACGGACCTGAAGGCGAGGACGGACCGCATCCCAGCGTTCTACCGCGCCCTGGCCGCCAGCCCGGAATTCAAACTCGTCTTCGCGGACCGCGTGCAGAAGCACTTCTTCAACAGCGGCGCGCTGGTGGAGGCGCGCGTCCAGGCGCGTTTCGAGGAGCTGCGGGCAGCGCTCGATCCGATGATGCAGTACTACTGGAACCAGACCGTGACGCGGGCCTGGTTCGACACGTGGATGGCGCAACGCCGCGGCATCTACTTCCCCCAACTGCGCGCGGAGGGGCTGTGGCCGACCCTGCCGGCCCCGACCTTCGCCCATCCCGGCGGCTCGGTGACGCAGGGCTTCGCCGTGGCGATTGCGGGTGTGACGACCGGCGCACTGGCCAGCGCGGTGGTCTACTACACGCTCGATGGCACGGACCCGCGCGCACCGGGGGGCACGGCGCAGGGCGCGGCGTACGCGGCGCCGGTCCGGCTCGACTGCTCGCGCACGGTCAAGGCGCGCCTCTACCTCAACGGCGGCTGGAGCCCGCTGGCGCAGGCGACCTACCTCTCCGGCCTGCCGCCGCTGGTGGTCAGCGAGATCATGTACAACCCCGCGGGCGGCGGCGACTACGAGTTCATCGAGCTGCAGAACGGCGGCGCGACGCCGGTCAGCCTCGTGGGCCTGGCCTTCACGGAGGGCATTTCGTTCGACTTCGCGAACGCCTCGACCTCCAGCGTGCCGCCGGGCGGCTACGTGGTGCTGGTCAAGAGCCGCGCAGCCTTCGCGGCACGCTACACAAACAGCGCGGCCGTGGTTGTCGGCGAGTTCGGCGGCCAGCTGGACAATGCCGGCGAAGGCCTGATGCTCCGGCACGCGGACTTCGGCACGCTGCTGTCGTTCAGCTACAGCGACGGCTGGTATCCGCACACGGACGGGGCGGGCTTCTCGCTGACCATCCGCGACCCGCGCGCCGACACCGCCACGTGGGCGCTGAAGACCGCCTGGCGGACCAGCGCCTGGCCCGGCGGCACCCCGGGGAGCGACGACAACGGCGTGCTGCCCGACCCGGGCACGGTAGTCGTCAACGAAGCCCTCACGCACACCGACCTCTCGCCCGTGGGCGACTGGCTGGAGCTGCACAACGCCGGCCCCGCGCCCGTCAACCTGGGCGGCTGGTTCCTCAGCGACAGCCCCACCAACCGGCTGAAGTTCAGGCTGCCCGCCGACACCTGGATCGAGGTCGGCGGCTACGTGGTCTTCAGCGCTTCGAACCACTTCGCGGCGGCGACCTGCCCCCGGCCGTTCGCGTTCAGCGAGCTGGGCGACGAGATCTGTCTCTCCTCGGGAACGAACGCGCAGGGCGTGCTGGGCGGCTACCGGGTCGACACGGACTTCGGCGCGGCGGCGCGCGAAGTGCCGTTCGGCCGCTACACGCGCAGCGACGGCAAGCACGATTTCGTGGCCCTGCGGGCGGCCACGCCCGGCGGACCCAACGCCCTCCCGCTGACGGGCCCGCTCGTCATCAGCGAAATCATGTACAAGCCGGCCGGCGCCGCCTGCGAGTACGTGGAGCTGTACAACGTCACCGGCGCTGCCGTGCCGCTCTTCGATCCGCTGCATCCCGCCAACACCTGGCGGCTCGCGGGAGGTATCGCCTTCGCGTTCCCGCCGAACCTCACGGCGCCGGCCCACGCCGCCGTGCTGATTCCCGCCGCCGCGGCGGCCGTGTTCCGCGCGGACTACCACGTCGGACGCGCGAGCGTCACGATCTACGGCCCCTTCGCGGGCCTGCTCGATAACGCCGGCGACACCGTGCGACTCGAGCGGCCCGGCGAGCCGGACGTCGGCGGCGTGCCCTACATCCTGGTGGAGAAAGTCGAGTACGACAGCGCGCCGCCGTGGCCGGCGCCGGACAGCGCAGGCGGATTCTCGCTCGAGCGGCGCCTGCGGGCCGCTTACGGGAACGACCCGGCGAACTGGACGCTCGTCGCCGGCGGCACCGTGCTGCCGCAACCGCGCACCGACAGCGACGGCGACGGCGCGCCCGACCTGTGGGAGAGCGCCAACCGCCTGGATCCGTGCGTGGCGGACAACGCAACGGTAGACTACGACCGGGATGGCGTGGCGGACCAGGCCGAGTACGTGGCCGGCACGAACCCCACCAACGCCGCCAGCGCCTTTGCCCTGCGCCTCTCGCTGAGCGGCAGCGCACCGGTGTTGAGCTTCGAGCGCCAGGCCGTGCAAGGCACCGGGTACGACGGCGCCACCCGTTGGTACGACGTCCTGCGCTGCACCAATCTGGCCGACCCGGTCTGGCTGCCGGTGCTGCAGAACCTCACGGGCAGCGGTCCGTACAGCCTGCCGCTGCCGGCCGGCGACGGGCCGCGCGCCGTCTATCGCGGACGCGT
>CAYOBW010000014.1:0-22567 GCA_964402115.1 uncultured Victivallales bacterium | reverse complement strand
GCCGATCCGGATCTCGTCCAGCTGGCCGTAGCCGGAAGCCGGCTGGCCGATGTTGATGCGCAGCTGATCCAGCAGCAGGTTGCTGTCGGCGCCGGAGGAGATCACCGTCCACTGGTTGACCCCGTCGCCTTCGCCGCTGAAGTACAATTCGCAGTCCGGCACGGTGTTCCCGGAGGCGAATACCTTGAGATAAGCCCTGTCGGTGCCGGAGGCCACCGCCGCGATCTTGACGACAAAGAAGTAGACCGTGTTGTCGAGCATGGCGCCACGGTAGTTCTCCGGCCCGTTGAAGGGCGAGCCGCCGGCGCCGGTCAAGGCGCCGCCCAGGCGGCAGTAGGACGCGCCCGCGTTGTTCCAGCGCCAGCCGAAATCCACGCCGCAGGCACCGTCCGCGCTGCGATGCAGGCTGAGGGTGCCGAAGCTGTCGTTGTTGAACTTGCGCCCCGTGAAGCTGACGAAGTAGTTGCGATCCTTGCGCAGGTCCACCCGGTAGTCGCCCGCCAGCGCGCGCGTCGAGACCTTCTGCTGGTACAAGCCCGAGGAGGACTCGAAGTGGCCCCCCGCCGGCGCAAGCACCACGCCGATGGGCAGCGTGTGCAGCGAAGCATAGGCCCGCAGGTGCTGACTGCTGTCCGGGGCCGACCAAGGCATGGCGAAGCCGGCGCCGAGGGCGCGCGCGTTCAGGTCGCACAGATCCACCGGCACGTCCGTAAACGATTCGACGATGGCGTTGGGCAGCAGGACGTGGTCGTCCATCACGCGTCCCGTGCCGCCATTGTAGAGGTAGCCGATTTCGCCGGCAGCCAGGTCGCGGCTCCAGAACGAGACGTCGTCCAGGTCCACCGTGGCGCCGCTGTCGTGCGTGCCGAGATGCAGCTCGCGGTACCAGGTCCCGGCGCCCGTGCCGAGCGAAGCGGCGGCGGGCACCGCCAGGGAACCACTGCCGAACGCCTCGCCGTTGACGTAGCCGGTG
This sequence comes from uncultured Victivallales bacterium, assembly GCA_964402115.1. Taxonomy (GTDB): domain Bacteria; phylum Verrucomicrobiota; class Kiritimatiellia; order UBA8416; family CAYOBW01; genus CAYOBW01. The sequence goes on along the minus strand of CAYOBW010000014.1, from coordinate 21,594 downwards.
AACGTGCAGGCCGTCGAGCTGGTGCGGGTCACCGTGAGGGCGATGTGGTTCCATGCCGTCCCATTCCAGGTTCCCCTGGCGCCGGGCGTGGTCACCTTGTTGCGCACGGCATAGGTGCTGGGGGACATCGCGAACTCGACCCGGCCGTCGGCCAGCACATACACGCCCCAGCCCGGCGCCTGGTTGGCGTCGTCGTAGCGCCCGCCCTTGTTGATCAGGCGACGGCTGACGGAACTGGCCCGCGCCCAGCAGGTCATGGTCCAGCTGCCCTGGCCCGGCTGGTAGACCGCGTCCGAGTCGGTCCCGCGGGGCGTGCCGCCGGCCGCAGCAAAGGTGGCTGTGGTGCGGATGGCGCTGCCGAACTTGCCGGCCGTCGTGGTGATGGTGTCGTTTACCGCGTTATCGGACTCGTGCTGGCCCCACTCGTAGTAGTTCTTCACGTAGCGCCCGCTCAGGATCTGTCCGGCGTCGAACGTATACGTGCACTCCAGGCTGCGCCGCAAGGTCTGCGCGGCCGTGAAGGTGAGCGCCGTGTTCAACGCCCGCCCGGCGGCGCCGTCGTACAGGTAGGCTATTTCAGCGCCCGTCAACTCGCGCGTCCAGATGCCGAGGTCGTCCAGGTCCACGGTGCCGCCGCTGCCCGCCGTGCCCACCCGGAACTCGCGGAACCAGGTGCCGCTGTTCGTGCCGATGACCTGGTTGGCGGCGACCGTGATAGTGCCGCTGGACGTGGCCACGCCGTTGAGGTAACCCTTGTAGGAATACTGGGTCGCGCTGATGCGGTTCACCGTGAGGGCGACGTGGTTCCACGTCGTACCGTCCCACGTCCCGGCATGCGCGGTCGTGATCTTCTCGCGGGCGCTGGCGTTGTCCTTCGACAGCGCGAATTCGAGCTTGCCGTCCGCCAGCACCCAGATCTGCCACCCCGGCGCGTTGTTCGCATCGTCCGCCCGGCCGCCCTTGTGGCACAGACGGCGGCTGACGGCGCTGGAACGGGCCCAAAAGGAGAGGCTCCAACTGCGCAGGTGGGGTTGAAAAAGCGGATTGGTGTCGGCGCCGTAAGGGGTGGCATCGGAGGCGCCGTTGCTGTCGTTGAGCGTGCGCAGGGCATTGCCGAACTTGCCGCTGACCGTGGTCAGCGTCAGGTTGGCGTTGTTCGCCGCTTCATGGTAGTTCCACTCGCGGTAGTTCTTCACGTACCGGCCAAACAGCACCTGGCCGGCGTCGAAGGTGTATACCACTTCCAGGTTGTCCGTCAGGGCCGCCGAGGCGGCCAGGGGCAGTGCATACAGTGCCCCCAGCGCCAGTAGTCTGCTTGTGACCTGTTTCATTCGTTCCTCCCGCGTCGCTGGGGCGGGCCATTGACAGGGACGACCCGCGCGCCAATGCCTGTTCACCTCTCGCGCCTGCCCGCCCAGCAGCGACAAGCTGTAATGTTCTCACGCGCTCCCGTTTGATGTCAACCGGAGCCAGGGGGACCCTGTCATGCCTCAGACGCAGGAGGGCATAACGGCGGAGACCGCCGTCTCCACGTTCCGTCGCCTGCCCGCGCGATGGAGACGGCCGTCCCCGGCCGTTACGTTCCAGGTGCCCCACTGCGTCACTGAGGCGCTACGGGACCCCGCAGCGGTTTCACCGCACGAAGAACACCGTCCCGCTGTCGACTTTACGCGACCCGAGTGTGATGCTGGAGCCGGGGCCGTAATGGATGACGAAGCCGTAGCCGCCCGCCAGAATCTCCGCGCCCTCGGGAAGGTCCGCGAACGTGCCGTTGCGGCTGTCGCTCCCCGCTGCAATCGTAAACGTATGGTCATAGGGCAGGTGCGTCCCCGCGGGCACGCGGAGCGTCAGCGCGGTGCTGCCGTTGCCCAGGGTCAGCACGGTACCGGCGACCATGGTCAACTGGTCATACCCGTCCAGGCCGGCTCCCGCTGCCGTTCCCAGGATATCGACGTGGAAGCTGCCGCCCGTGAACGTCACGTCGTTCCGGATCGTGAGCCGGCCGGTGGCGTTCGTGCCGCCCGGCGCAAGCGTCCCCGCGCTGCCGATGCTCACCACGCGCCCCGCCACGCAGGCCACCGTGCCCGTCCCGCCGAGGATGCCGGTGTTCACGCTGTAGTTCCCGCCGCCGGCGTGCTGGCGGTTGATCAGCAGCGTGCCGCCGTTGACGGTCGTGGCGCCCGCGTACGTGGTGTCGCCGTTGAGCGCCATGCTGCCCGGGCCGGCTTTGACCAGCCCGAACGAACCGTACAGATTCGAAAAATCGCCGGTCACGTTCAGCGCGCCGCCGGCCGCAACGGTGAAAGTGCGTACGCCGCCCGCCGTGACGTGCTTGGCGCTGATCGTGGATGCGCCGGGCCCGACGGTGACGTCGCCGTTCAGGTAGTAGCTGCCGTAGGTGCCGTCGAAGAATCCCGCGCTGTCCAGCGTGCCGCCGTTCAGGGTCAGCGCGCCCATGTTGACGCTGTAGCCGCCGTTCATGGTCAGCAGGCCTCCGGCGTTGATCGTCACCGGCCTGGTGCCCGCGCCGGTGCCGAAAGCATTCGCGCCCCGCAACAACACCGTGCCGCCGCCGTTGATGGTGAGCAGGCTGGTCGCTGCGAGGGTGGAGGGCAGGGCCAGGGTGCCGCCGTTCACCGTGGTGGGGCCGGTGTGGCTGTTGGCCGCGTTCAGCGTCAGCGTGCCGCTGCCGGCCTTGGTGAGGGCGGCTCCCGCGCCCACGGTCGGCGCCGTGCCGAGCGTGACGTTGTTGCCCCCCGTGTCGAGGGTCGCCGTGACGCCAGCCTGGATCCGCAAATTGCCGTTGAGCGAGACGTCCTGCGTGTTGCCGGCGTCCCACGCCAGGACGGAGCTGCCGGCAAAGTCGGCGAGGTAGTAGCCGCTCTTCGCGCCGGGCGCTCCCGTGCCGCCCAAACCGCCCGCCACGAAGAGCACGCCGCCCCCGCTGAGCGCCACGCCGCCGATGCTGTTGGCCGCGTTGCCCAGACGCAGCGTGCCCGCACCCGTCTTGTTGATGCCGCCCCAGGCCGAACCCTCCTGATTGCCCACCTTGCCGGACACCTGCAGATCGATCGTCGCCGCGCCGTCGGCAACATTGAAGGCGTGCGTCCCGGCCATGTGCAGGCTGGCGGAAACCAACGATTGGCTGTCGCCCGTGACAACCACCTGCGCCGCGTTGTTGTAGAAGAAGAAGTTGCCGTAGTTCGCGTTGGGCGTCGCCGTGGCGGCCAGCGTTCCGGCGTTGAGGTTCAGCCCGCCGTTGATGACCTCCGTCGTGCTCGCGGCCCCGTCATTGGATACGGTGCCGCCGTTGATCGTATAGGAGCCGGTGGTCAGCGTGGCCCCGCTGTTACCCGTGGCGTTGGCCCCGACGAGCGACACCGTAGCCCCGGCGTTCACGACGAGCGGGCTGTTCTGGTTGAGCGTGCCGGTGATGGTGAGGGTGCCCAGATCCACCGTCGTACTGCCCGTGTAGGTGTTGGCGGCGCTGAGCGTCACATTGCCTCCGCCGGACTTGCGCAGAGGGACTCCGCCGGCGAGGATGACGGCAGCTGTTCCGTTCTTCATTTCGAAGGCGGCGGTGCTGGTCAAGGCGGAAGTGCCGGTGCCGGTGATCTGCCCTCCGCCGTCGAGGGTAACCGTGCCGACGCTGTCGGTGCGGTTCACTCCCAGGGCAAGGATGGCCGTGGCGCCATTCACCGTCACGCCCCCGGCGCCCAGCGCGTTGTTGACGCCGTATGCCAGCGTGCCGCCGCTGACCGTGGTCAGGCCGCCGTGGGTGTTGGCATTGTTCAGCGTGGTGGTGCCGGAGCCGGCCTGGGTCACGGCGCCGCTGCCGCTGATCGCCCGGATCGGCGCATAGGCGTTGCTGCGGTTGAAGACAACCGTGCCGTTGTCGATGACGCTGCCGGTCCCGCCCGCGGAGCCATTGGGGAAGTCGCCGGTGGTCCCACCGTTGCCGATTTGCAGCGTGGCGCCGACGCCGATCGTGCACGTATTCTGGACGCCCGTGCCATCCAGCATGATCAGCGTGCCGCCGCCCGTCAGATGGAGATAGCCCCACTGCGAGCCTTCCAGGTTGCCAAGATGCCCGGCATTGATCAGCGTCGAACCGGCGGCAATGTTGATGGTGTTGGCATTTGCGTCGCTGTTGCCTCCCCAGTGCGTAGCCGCATTCAGCGTGCAGGCTGGCGTGCCGGTGACATTGATGGTGATCCCGCCGGTCCCCAGGAACAACTGACCGTAGGTGCCGCTTCCCGTTCCCGCTCCCGCGCCCGTGACCGTCGCCCCGTTGCTCAGGTTGAGCGTCCGGCCGGCTGTCATGAAAATGCCGTGGTTGTGGCCCGCGGTTGCCGTGGTGTCCGCCAGCGTGCCCCCGTCAATGGTAATGCTGAGGAGGTCGCGCACGGCGTCGCCGGCGGCGGCGAGGTTGACCGTGGCGCCGGGTTTGATAATGAGCGCGCTGCCAAGCTTGAGCGTCTGGCCGACCGTGAGGCTCAGCGTCCCCTTGTTGACGGTGGTCGGGCCGCTGTAGGTGTTGGCGGCGGAAAGGGTCAGCGTGCCGTCGCCGTTCTTGACGAGGGAAGGCGACGCCCCGGTGTTCGGGATAACGCTGCTGAGCGTCGTGTTGTAGGGGCCGTCCACGTACAGCGTGTGCCCGTTGAGACTGATCTGTGTGCCCGGCGAGCTGATGTTCAGCGGGCCGGCGGCAGCGTTGAATGTGCTGTCGGTCTGCAGATCGAACCCCAGGCTCACGGCCTGGGTGAGGGCGCTGTTGTTCACGATGTTGCCGTTCAGGCCGATCCAGTAGCCGGCGGCGCCCTGCTTGAGCGTGAACGCCGACGCCGTGCTGTTGAAGGTGATGCCACTGAACCTCCAGTAGCCGCTGGCCTGGACCGTGGGCGTGGGCCGGAAGCTGCCGTCGAAAAAGACCGCGTCGCCGTTCTGAGCGGGCGCCGTGCCGCCCCAGTTGGCCCCGGTGAGGACGCTGTCGTCGCCGCCGCCACCGGTCCAGGTGAAGTTGCCCGCCTGGACCGCCGGCCCGGCGCCGATGACGATGGCGATCACGGTGAGTGGTATCGCAAAGACGGTTCTGTGCATGTCTGGTCTCCCCAATCGGGCTCCGGTAACGCCAGCTCGTTCAATCACGAGTCGTTGATCATCTGCGTCCATCCACGTAAACTGCGGACGAACTTCCGGTTCCAGGTTCAAACACCAGCCGCAACGCCCGTTTCGACGCCCGTCCCGTGACGCTGCCGGAGTCCGGCTCCACGGCCGTGTAGATTAGCACGCCCCGTTCCTTCGGCAACAGAGGATTTGGGGAGGGCGCGCAATGCGCCCGATGTGACGTTCGCCGGTTCTATCGACTCGTCTTCCAGATACGGCGGTGATAGGGTCCCCGGCATGCACGCACACCCTCACAACCGTTTCCAGGGCCGGGAAGCTGCCTCCCCGGGGACGCTGTCTGCCGGCCTGGCGCAGGCGTGCGTCGCGGTCACGCTGGCGCTTGCCCCCGCGGCCGGCGCCGGGGTCGTCCAGGCCGGCGCGGGCGGGTATCTCACCGCGCGGCCGGCGCCGTGCAAACCGCTGCCTGAGACGCTCTACAGGACGGCCGACGTGAAGGGCCCGATGCTGACGGGGCAGTGGTGGAGTTCGCTGGTGTGGCAGCCGTACTCGCAGCCGCTGTTCGCGCATCCGCTGGCGCTGCGCTGCGCGGAAGGCGGGCTGACGGTTAACAACCCCGGCGCGCACATCACGGCGAACGCGGCCGGCATTTTCGGCAGCGGCGCCGGACCGGCTGGTGACCTGCAGATCGGCCACGCGGCAGCGGCGCGTTTCGCCCGGGCGGACTGCGGCGGGTTTTCGGACTGGTTTGTGACCGCCGTGTTCGCGGAGGGCACGGCGGTGCTGCGGGCCAGCTTCGGGCACGGCAGCCCGTTCGTGTTCTGCCGGATCGCGGGCGGCAATCCCGCCATCCGCTTCACCCGCCCGCCGCAGGTGTGGGCGGGCACGGGTCGGGCAGCCGTCCTGGGCGTCACGGCAAACGGGCAGCACTACGGCCTGTTCGGCGCGACGGGTTCGACGTGGAGCGGTCTCGCCGGGACGACGTTCACGAACGACGCGAAGGGGCGGGATTACTTCACGGTGGCGCTACTGCCGGACAGCGGCACGGAAACGCTCGCGCGCTTCGGCCGCTACGCGCACAGCCACGTCACGGACACGCGCGTGGAGTTCGCCGTCGACGGCGGCACGGTCAGGGCTGCCTACCGCTTCACCGTGACGCCGCACGAGGGCACGGAGCAAGGCACGCTGTTCGCGCTGTATCCGCACCAGTGGAAGTACGCGACGACGCCCCTCACCGGCCTGACCTACGGCTCCGTGCGCGGCACGCTGAAAGTCGGCGCGGGCTCGGGGTTCGGCACCGCGGTCCCGGTGCAGGGGGTGCTGCCGATGCTGCCCGCCCGGGGCATCGCGGACCGCGCGCGCCTGCTCGGCTACCTGCAGGTCGAGGCGAACCGACCGCCGGAGGCGTTCCGCGACACGTACTGGGAAGGCAAGCACCTGGGCAAGCTCGCCACGCTCAGCGGCATGGCCGAGGCCGCCGGCGCCTCCGCGCTGCAAGACGTGTTCGTGGCGGAGCTCCGGCGGCGGCTGGAAGCGTGGTTCAGCGCGGCCGAAGGCAAGCAGCAACCCGTGTTCTACCACAATGCCACCTGGGGCACGCTCGTCGGCAGTCCGCCCTCGTACGGGAGCGACAGCACCCTCAACGACCACCATTTCCACTACGGCTACTTCATTCGCGCCGCGGCCGAAGTCGCGCGCCTGGACCCGGCCTGGGCGAAGGCGTGGGGACCGATGGTGCAACTGCTCATCCGCGACATCGCCTCGCCTGACCGCGGCGACACGCTGTTCCCCTTCCGCCGCTGCTTTGACGCCTACGCCGGCCACTCGTGGGCCTCCGGCGATGCGAACTTCGCCGACGGCAACAACCAGGAGTCGTCCTCCGAGTCGCTGAACGCCTGGTACGGCCTGCTCCTCTGGGGCCAGGCCACGGGCGACCGCGCGGTGCGCGACGCCGGGGTTTGCCTGTTCAACACCGAGCGCACGGCCGTGGAGGAGTACTGGTTCGACGTGTCGGGCACAAATTTCCCGCGGGAGTTTCCAAACGTCGCGCTGGGCATGGTCTGGGGCGGCAAGGGGGCGTTCGGCACCTGGTTCTCCGGAGACATCGACTGCATCCACGGCATCAACTGGCTGCCGTTCACGCCCGCCTCGCTCTACATGGGCCGCCATCCCGGCTACGTGAAGCGAAACCACGACCGCCTCATTGCCGTCCGCAAGGGCGGGGCGGACTACAACACCGGCTGGGGCGATCTCGTCTGCATGTTCAACGCCCTGCAGGATCCCGCGCCCGCCGCGGCCCACCTGGACGCCACGCCGCAATGCAAACTCGAAGGCGGCAATACGCACGCGTTCATGTACCATTGGATTCACACACTGCGGAACGTCGGCCTGCCCGACGCCGCCGTGACGGCCGACCACCCGCTGGCCTTGGTCTTCACCCGCGGCGGGGTGCGTGCCTACGCCGCCTACAACGGCGACGCGACACCGCTCGTCGTGACCTTCTCCGACGGCGCCCGGATCACCGTCCCGCCACGCGCGCAGATCCTCTCGGATGCATCCGGCCGCAGCCTGTGACGGCTTGGCCCGGGGCGGCGGGCGGGGCGGCAACCACGGTGATAACCGTCTCCTCCCCCACGCCCCAGGCCTCGCCGCGGGGCTCGGGCTGCCACACGCGGATCAGGTCGCCACGGCGCAGGCCCAGGAAGGTCCGCACGGCGGCGTGCGCGTCGCGCGGGTGGGCCGACAGGGCAAACCGGCCGCCCGCGCCGCAGACGAGCATCCGCAGACGCCCGGCCTTGTTGAGAAGCGGGTCGGAGACCACCCGCAGCAGGTCCGCCGGCGCATCCGGCAGCGGCTCGCGCCTGGCAACCAGCCAGGCCATCTTGAGCGCTTCGCGGTGCGGGCCGGCTTCGGCCGCGATGTCCTGCAGGAGGCGCGGCGGCTGCCACGCCACCTCCGTGTGGCAGGTCGCGCGGTCGTCGCGCAGCGCCGGGCACGCGCCTTGCAGCGTGCACGGCGCGTGAATCCAGGCGCCGGCATCCAGCAGCCCGTCGCGCACGGCGAGCAGCTCGCGCGCGGCGTGGTGCAGCGCCGGCTCGATGACGATCAGCACGCCGGCGGGGGTCAGCGCCGGCAGCAGGGCGCGCAGGAGGGCGGTGCGGCGCTCCACGCGGTCGGGGGCGTCGCGCCAAAGCTCGTTGAGCAAGTGCCCGACAACGATGCAGTCGAACGAGTTGTCGGCGAGCGGCGGGGTAGCCTGGTGCGCGTCCCACACGCGCAGCGTCACCCGGCGCGCGTCGTCGCCGGCCAGCTGACGCAGCGCGTCGAGCGCGGCGGGGCTGCGGTCAGCCGCCACGACCTCGCGCGCGCCGGCATCCAGCAGGGCCGCCGTGGCCGGGCCCGGTCCGCAGCCGAGATCCAGCGCGCGAGCAGGCGGGCGGGCGGGGGTGAAGCCGGCCTGGAGCAGCGCGTACGCCACCTGCGCGTAGGAGACCGGCCAGAAATAGAGAAGGTAGGCGCCGAGCGATTCGGGCTGTTCGAGGTAGTGGGCGCCCGCCAGGGCCCGCGTCGTGCCGAGGCCGTGCGTGAGCCCGCGCAACGAGTTGCGCAAGGCGGCCAGCTCGTCCGGCGCCAGCCAGTCGCGGGGGCGCGCGCCGCGCGAGGGCCGGCGCTGCCGCCAGAGCCCCAGCAGCCGCCGCACCCACTGGTCCAGCGGCAGCGGCGGCCCCGCCGGGCGTGGGGGCGGTGCGGCTGTGTGCCTGTGAGCTGGCTGACGGTGGTTCACAGCCCCTCCTGCCAGATTCGCGCTTTTGCGGTGTCGAGCCAGAGCACGCCCTGGGTGGTCGGCGTGGCAAAGCGGCCGTCCGATACGCCGTCGGCGGGCTGCGTGAGCAGCGAGACGAAGAGGGCTGAGAGCACCCGGTCCGCGTCGTCCTTGCCCGCCCAGAGCACGGTGCGCCCCTGCCCCACCGTGCGCTGGCAGCGTGCCAGGCACGCCGTGTCCACCCCGGCGCGCAGGGCAGCCCCGGCGACGGGCACAGCTTCTGCGCCCTCGCGCCAAAGTTCGATCGCGCGAACCGCCACGCCCAGCAGCCGGCGGTCGCCGCCGCCTTCTCGCTGGTCAGACGGGCGCCACGGGGTGGCGCTTAACTCCATGTCTGGCAATGCATGACGACTGGATTCGCCCGCCACGAACGTGTAGACCGGATCCTGCCGCCCCGCTTCGTTCAGCGTGCCGATCTTCTCTCCCGCGACCCGGACGACAACGCCCGACGGTCCCAGCGCCTGTTTGGGCACATAGAGGTTCAACCGCACATGGTACCTGTCCCCGGGGCTCACCGGCAGCGGCAGCTTTGCCTGTCCCCCGGTCCAGCGCATCGTGGCGCCAGGCCATTCGGGCCACAGGCCGGCTCCCTCGCTGCCATGCCACGCCCCCTGCAGCCAGGTCTCCGCCGCGGGATCGCCCACCGCCAGGCGCCAGTGCGCCGGCGCCGGACCGGCCAGAGCCGTCCGCAGCAGGGCCGGCGCCGGGGGGACGGCGGATCCGGCGTCGGCGAACAGGCGTCCCCGCCACGCGGCCAGATCGTACAGGCGCGACCCGGGCAGCTCGCCGGAGCGAGCCACCGCCAGCAGCGTGCCGCCCGCCCGCACCCACGCCTCGATGGCGTCCGCGGCGGCCGGCTCAAGAACCGGCGCGTCGGTCAACACCAGCAACCGGTGGGCGCGCAGAACCCCGTCCGCCACCGACCGCCGCGTCGCGAAATCGAGGTCCGCCAGGTCGCGCAGCCGGCGGGCCCGGGCGTACAGCCGACCCAGCGCGCCCGGCTCGAGCGCCCACGTTTCGCGTGCCAGGTAAACGGCCGCCTCGGGTCGCGGCGTGCGCAACACGAGCCACTCCGCGTTGGCGCGGAAGCTGGCCAGCGCGTCGGCGCCGTGCCCCAGCGTGTTGGGCGTGTAGTCGTGCAGTTGCCTGGCGCCGGAGGCCGTGGCGTTGTAGATGCGCGCCACGACGCCAGCCGCGTCCACCCCGGAGGCTGGCTCGAAGCCGCAAAACGTGCCGTAAAGCCGGGTCGCCGTGGCGGCCTCGCGCGTCAGGGTGAAGTTCTGCGTGTAGTCGCTGCCTTCGTTCGTGATGCGGATGCCGGCCCCCAGCGGGGCGATGGCCGCGGCCTGGGCCGTGAAGTCCGCGCCAAGCTCCGGCGTCCCATCACCCCCCGTGCAGAGGTAGATCGGCGTGCGCGGGAAAGCGTGGCGGGTGGCGGTCACCCAGAACTGCGCCCAGTCGGTCATGGCCTGCTGGTACCACTCCACCAGGTCCGCCCGCGCGCGGTCGCCGGAGGCGCGGTCGGGCAGGCACGGGGCCAAGGCGTCGAAGCTGCCATGGCGCGAGCCCCAGGCGGCATTGAGCGCGGCCACCGAACCGCCATAGCGCTTCTGCAGCTCCGCACGAAAGGCTTGCGCCGCAAGAGGATCGCCCATCCACCAGCCGGCGTGGTTGTGGTAGTCCCCCGTCAGGCGCGCCGTCCACCCGCCCTCCGGCCCGGCGGGGTAGATGCTCTCGCCGTAGATGCCTGTCACCCCGAGGAGGACCGACTCGATCACGCCGGTGTCGCGATAGCGGGCGGCGAACGCCTCCAGGAAGCGCTCGATGTGCGGCCGCAGGCGCGGATTGAAGAGGCTCTGGACTTTGCTGTCTTTGCCATGCTCAAGGCAGCGGTAGACGCACGCGTCCGGTCCCTGTTGAAACCAGAGCGGCGTGGCATAGGCCGGGCCGGCGATCAGGAACGGCACCCACTTCAGTCCCGCAGCCTGCAGGATCGCAACCTGCTTGTCCCACTTGTCCCACACCCAGCGCCCGGGTTCCGGCTCCACGCCCGCCCAGTCCACGTAGCTCTCGACGCTGGTGACGGACAGGGCCTTGAAGACCGCGGCATCGGCGGCGTGGGCGTCATTGCCGAAGGTCAGCTCCATGCCCGGCGGCCGCTTGACAGCCAGCGCGCGCAGGGTCGCGGCATCGGGCGACTGATTGGCGGCGTAGTCGGCCGGCCGCCGCGGCGAAACGGTGATGGCGCGTACGGCGAGCCGGGGTCCGTCCAGGCGGAAGTCGGCCCCGCCGTTCTGGCCGTGGGCAAGGCGCGCCGCGGGCAGGTGGAAGACGGCGCGCCGCCAGGTGCCGCCCCCCAACTGCAGCAGGGAACCCTCCGCGGCCGCGTAGCGGCTTTCCAGGGTGGGCGTGGCGGCGGCCTTGTCGTACTGCAGCGCGAGCCGGCCAAACGCTGCGTCGTACACCTCGGCGGTGACGTAGAGATCGCGCGGGCCCGGGAGGTAGGCGGGGTGGTTGACCGCGACATACAGGTACCGCGCCCCCGGCCCCTGCACCCGGCGCGCGGGCGTCCCCCCGACCACGTCCGGAACATTCGCGCCATCTCCGCCCGCGGGCACGCTCAGCCCCTCGCCGCTGTTGGTCACGCCCAGCGTGATGCAGAGGTCCGGCGGCAGCTCCTCCGCGCGCACGCCGCCGGCGAGCAGCGTACACAGGCAAACCAGCAGGACGTCGCGTTTATCGCTCAAAAGCACTCCTCACTTCGCCGCGCGCGCATCCTCGATGCGATACAGGTGCGTCTTGGTCCGCAGGAACAGGGCCCGTCCGTCCGCGGCGGGCGAGGCCATGCACCCGTCGTCCAGCCGGTTCGTGGCCAGGATCGCGCAGGTCGGCCCGGGCTGCACCACCGTCGTCTTGCCCTGCTGACTGCAGAAGTACAGCCGCCCGTCGGCGCAGATCGGCGAAGCGGCGTAGTTGCCGCCCAGGCGCTCGCGCCACACCGGCGCCCCGGTCCCGACCGCGAGACAGGACGCCACGCCATCGTCGCTCACCTGGTAGAGCTGGTTGCTCACGATGACGGGCGACGGCGTCTTCGGGATGTTCTCGGCGTTCTTCCAGGCGACATGCGTGTCGGTCACATCGCCTTGCCCGTCCACCCTGACCGCCCACAGCTCGGGCTTCATGATCCCGGTGTTGAGCAGGGCCAGGCCCTGGGCAAACAGCGGCCGCGGCGCGCCGGAGTAGCAGGTGTGCCGGACCTTCCACAGCTCGCGGCCCGTGCGCGGGTCGTAGCCGTACGCGGCCTTGGCGCCCACGCTGAACATCTGGGGCTGGCCATTGACCATGGCCACCAGAGGCGTGCTGTAGGCCTTGCGCAAATCGCCTTCGCGCATGGGCTTGCCCTCGGCGTCGAGATCGTTCCAGGCGGCGGTCCGGTCGGTCTGCCACAGCGTGCGGCCCGTGTCGGCGTCCAGCGCGACCACGTACTGGCGGTCCACGCCATCCATGGTGAGAATCAGCCGCTGCTCGAAGAGGATCGGCGACGAGCCTGGTCCACGGAAGTGGCGGCAGGGCAGGTCCGTGCGCTCCCAGATCTTCTTTCCCGTGCGGGCATCGAGGCAGGCCGTGCCGTAGCTGCCGAAATGCACGTAGACGCGGCCGGGCGCGCAGACCGGCGAAGGCGAGGCATAGCCGTTGACGTTGTTGCCCAGCGGCTCGGGATTATCGCAGTGGAAAACCGTTTCCTGCCGGCGCAGCTCGCCCGTGCGCGCATCCAGGCCCAGCGCGAAGAAGTCCTGCCCGTCAACCCTGGCCGTGGTCAGCCAGACCTGGCCGTCCATGATGGCGGGGGTGGACCAGCCGCGGTGCGGGATCGCGGTCTTCCAAGTCACGTTCTCCGTTTCGCTCCAGCGCAGGGGGAACCCGGCCGCGCCAGCTGCCACCCCGTCGGCGGTCGGGCCGCGAAACTCCGGCCAGTCGGCCCGCCCCCACCCCACTCCCACTGCCAGCCACACCGCCACGCCGAGACAAGCTTGTTTGTGCATGGCCGGCACCATACCTTGCCCGCCAGCCGCCTGCAAGCGCCGGCGTAACGCCTCAGTGACGCAGTTGGGGGAGGGCGCTAACGGCGGGGACCGCCGTCTCCACGCCTCGTCGCCTGCCCACGCCATGGAGACGGCCGTCCCCGGCCGTTACGCTCCATGTGGTCCCCTTGCGTCACCGAGGCGTTACGCGCCTGCTCAGAGCCGACCGTAAATCCCGAGGAAGGGGCCTTCCCTCTCGCTGGAGACTTCCGCCAGGCGGGAATTCCCCGTGGAGCCGTCCGCCAACGTGAGCACGTCGCTGCCGTGATCGGCCTCCAGGGTGAGCCAGGAGTAGCCGAACACCAGTCCCATGTGCTGCCAGGGTTGATAGGTCAGACTGAGGCAGATATCGCGCCCGGCGCCATTGCTCGCGTGCTGCCGGAAATTCGGTGCGGTCGCGCCGAAGTCGTCGCGCAGGTTCCAGAAACCCTTGCCGTCGGTATCGGCATCCGACCGGGAGAACTCGTAGTCCCAGACGTCGTAGGCCGGCAGCGACATCCTGTCGGAATCCGCCACGCGACCGCCCTCCATCTTCCCCGTGCCGTACCGGAAGGATGCGCCCAGCCAGGAGGTCAGGCCTGCGTGTCCTTCCACCACGGGCATGATGCTGCCGAGTTTCTCCCACTCCAGCCGGGACGTGCCCATGACCGAGCCCGCGGCACGATCGAGTGCACCGAATTGCGTCGTCCACTTGTCCCCGCCGCTGCTGTTCCAGACGTTCACGGGCACGCCCTCGTACGTGGCCTGCTCGCCCGTCTTGAAAAGCACGGTCAGGAGCCTGCTTTCGGGTTCGTAGCGGATGCCGGCGATGCTCTCCGCCTGCACCCGGACGAAACGCGCCACCTCGCCCCGCGCCCCTTCCGCCACGCTCAACCCCAGACACACACCAACCGCCAGCGCCCCGCGCAACCATCGCTTCGTCATGGCCCACCCCGCTCGTTGTGGCAACCTCACCCGCACGCCGCCCATGGTTTCAACCGGTGCGATAAAGTTACAGAACGCCCCCCTTGGGCAAGCTGGAACCAGCGGTGAATCCGCTGGCCTCTGACGGCGCCCTGTGGCATACTCGTGTTGTGACACTAAACAGGGAGCATTACGAACCATGAAGCGCGCGGCGCAAACGGGGCTCCGGGTGCTGGCTGCGGGCCTGGCGGCCGGACTGACCGCCCTGGGCGACGGCAGCGCGGTGTTCAACCGCGAGTTGCTGCTGCTGGGCGGCTATGCGGAACAGGGCGGGTGGATCACGGAGAGCGGCCACCACCTGAAGAACGGCGTCGGCGCGGAATACCTGCGCAAGTTCTCGGGGGCGACGGGCGACTTCCTCACGCTCGATCTCCAGGCCCGCGCCACGTACGACTCGCGCGCGGAGGGCGCCGACCGCTGGGCGCTCGAGCTGCACAACGCCTGGCTCGAGTACAAGCCCGGGCTGGGGCACAACCTGCGCGCCGGCCACTTCGCGCCGGCGTACGGGCTCGAGCCGACCGTGGATACGCACGGCACCCTCTTCCAGACCCTGCAGGAGGCGGACATCGGCTTCAAAAGCGACTGGGGCGTGGCCTACCGCGGGCTGCTGGGGCCGGCGGACTGGGAGACGGCCCTGCAGACCGGCTCGGGCATGGGCCTCGCGCACAAGGACGGCTCCGGCCTGCTCTCCTCCCGCCTGGGCTTCGGCGCGGGCCAGGAGTGGCAGACCGGCGTCTCGGCCCTGTTCGGCAACGTGCTGATGGCCGAACCGATGCGCACGATCCCCGCCCCGCACTACCACGACGAGGCCCTGCGGCTCTGGCGCGTGGGCGGCGACACGCAGCTCCTGTGGGGGCCCTGGCTGTGGCGCGGGGAAGTCAGCCTCGGCCAGAACGAAAACAACGATGTCGTCGGCCTGCTCGGCGAGGCGAACTACACGATCCCGTCGTGGCAGGCATGCATGCTGACCGTGCAGGCGCGCTACTGGGCCGACGAACCCGGCGACCACCTCCACGAGACAAGCCAGCTGGGTGTCGGCGCCGCGTGGGCCCTGACCCGGGCCTGGACCCTGCGCACCGCCGTGGTGCACGACCACGTCGAGATGGACCGCCAGAACACGTACGCCCTCGTGCAGGCGTATTACTTCGGGAGCTAAGCGATGCGCGCACATCTGACCGCCTGCCTCTTGCTGGGCTGCGCCGCGCTGGCAGCCGCCGCCCCGGCCGCCCGCGGCGCCACCGGCTGCACGCTCAACGATCCCGACCGCGACATCCGGCGGCTGTTCCCGACCTCGACCGGCTATCGCACCGACTTCCTCTCCATCGAGGACCGCGGGGGCGCGGCAGCCGCCGCGCAGCTCGAAGCCGCGCTCGGCGACAAGCTCGACCCGCTCTACGAAGCGCTGGACGTGCCCTACTCCTACTACACCGTGCTCAGCGGCACGCAAGCCATCGGCTACGTGCACGGCGTGAACCAGAAGGGCAAGTACGGCGGCATGCAGCTGATCCTGGCCACCGACACGAATCGCGTCATCCAGGCGTTCTACTACCAGAAGATCTCCTCCCCCGAGGCCAAGCGCTTCCGGGAGCCGGCCTTTACGGACCAGTTCAGAGGACTGAGCCTGGCCGACTTCCGGGCGTTCCGGCAGGCGGCGGCAGCCGACCGCGCGCAGACGCGCGTCGGCGGAATCAAGGATCCCACGGAGAAGAGCGGACAGGATTTCGCGGCCACCCTGCGCGGGCTGCTCAAGAACCTGCTCCTGCTGGATCTATTCAAGCCCAAAGCATGACAGAGAGAGATAAGGAGAAGGCGATGCGTACATGGAAAGGTCGGATGGGAACGGCGCTGACGGCAACCCTGCTGCTGGGCCTGCTGGCCGGCGGTTGCGGGAAGCGGGAGCACTACGGCGCGGCCCTGGCCCTAAGCCAGACGACGGCCGTGCGCGATGTGCTGGCCGAACCCGCGCGGTTCGACGGCAAGGCGCTACGCCTCCAGGGACGGATCGAAACGGAATGCCCGTCGGGGTGCTGGTTCAAGCTCACGGACGGCGGGCCGGCGCTCCACGTGGACCTCGCGCCGGCAGGGCTGGCCATCCCGCAGAAGGTGGGCAGCACGGTGACCGTGGAAGGCGCGCTCAAGGTCGTGGACGGCGCGCCCGAGCTGCACGCCAGCGGGCTGGAACTGCGATGAACCTGCCGGGCCTGGCCTTCAGATCCCTGCGCCGCAAGCGGCTGCGCTCGGCGCTGACGATCGGCGGCGTCGCCATTGCCGTGGCCGTGCTGATCAGCCTGCTCGGCTTCGACGCCGGCTACCAGCAGGCGCTGACGCGCGACGTGGACCGCATGGGCTACCAGGTGCTGGTCACGGCCAAGGGCTGCCCATACGAGGCCGCGACGCTGATGCTCAAGGGCGGCGGCGGCCTGCGCTACATGGATCAGGCCGTGTACGAGCGCATCGTCAAGGACGCGCGCATCGAGCAGATCGCGCCGCAGCTCGTGACCACCGTCTACGACCGCGAGAAGAACGAGGGCCAGGGCGGGATCGCGATGTACCTGGGCATCGAACCGTCGTACCTGAAGCTGAAGCCCTGGATGGCGTTCAAGTCCGGCGGGTGGTTCTCGGCGCCCGACGCGGCGGAAGCCATTCTCGGCGTCGAGGCGGCGGAGCTCGAACAGCGCGTCGTGGGCGACGAGATCTACATCTCCGGCAAGGATCGGGTCCTCAAGGTCGTCGGCATCCTCAGCCGCACCGGGTCGCAGGACGACGGCGTCGTCTTCGCGCCGCTGCGCACCGTGCAGCACGTCTTCAACCTGACGAACAAGATCAGCGGCATCGGGATCAAGCTGAAGGACATGGGAAAGCTGCACGCCTTCGAGGAGGATCTCTACAACGAGCCGGCGATCCAGGTGGTGAGCCTGGCGCAGGTGAAGGGCACCATCTTCAACCTCATGTCCTCGGCGCGGGCGCTGACCAACTCGGTGGCCGCCGTGGCGGTGATCGTCGCGATCATCGGGGTGATGAACACGATCCTGATGTCGGTCTTCGAGCGGACGCGCGAGATCGGGGTGCTGAAGGCGCTGGGCGCTTCGCGCGGCGACGTGTTCCGGCTGGTGTGGTACGAGACGGCGATCATCTGCGCGGTGGGCGGCTTCATCGGGGAACTGGCGGCCCTGCTGGGCACGCGGGTCGTCGAAACGGTGCTGCGGCGCATCCTGCCGTACGTGCCGACCGGGCGCCTCGTGGAGATCGCGCCGGCCCTGCTCGGGTACGGCCTGCTCGGCGCCATCGTCGCCGGCCTGCTGGCGGGCGTCTACCCGGCCTGGCGCGCGGCAGGGATGCGGCCGGTGGAAGCGATCCGGAGCGCGGAGTGACAGCCATGCCAGACGTCATCATCCAGGCGGAACAGGTGCGCAAGCTCTACCGCATGCCGGCCGAGGAGATCCACGCCGTGGACGGGGTGGACCTCTCCGTGCGCCAGGGCGCGTTCATCGCGCTGATGGGGCCCTCGGGTTCCGGCAAAACCACGCTGCTGGACGTGCTGGGCTGCCTCACGAGCATCACCGACGGCCGCCTGACGCTGTTCGGCCGCGACGTGTCGCGCGCGGGCGAAGCGGAGCTGGTGGCCGTGCGCCGCCAACACCTGGGATTCGTGTTCCAGGACTTCCTGCTCATCCCATCGCTGACCGCGCTCGAGAACGTCGAGGCGCCGCTGATCTTCGCCCGCAAGCCCGTGGACCGCGACCGGCCCCGCGCTCTGCTGGAGCGCGTGGGCCTCGGCGGCCGGGCGGGGCATCTGCCGCGGCAGCTGTCCGGCGGCGAGAAGCAGCGCGTGGCCATCGCCCGGGCGCTGGCCACCGCCCCCGGGGTGCTGATCGCCGACGAACCCACGGGCAACCTCGACTCCCGCAACGCGCAGGAGATCGCCGCCCTGCTGGCGGAGCTCAACCGCGTGGATGGGCTGACGATCCTGATGGCCACGCACGACGAGAAGCTTGGCGGCCACGCCGACCGCGTGCTGCGCATGCGGGACGGCAAGCTCGCCGGGTGACCGGCGTTCAGCGAAACATGAGCAGCGTGGTCTTCTGCGCCTGCAGCACGAGGCGCTTGCCCTTGACGTAGAGCTTCACCGGCTGCTTGATCGCCGCGGCCTTGGAAAGCGTGAAATCGCCCGCGTCCAGGCTGGGGGCGGCGGCGCCGGTCCAGTCCATCAGCACGTAGGGCACATCGGGCTTGAGGTCGAGCGTGCTGTTGAGCTTGACCGTGACGGGGCCCGTCACCGCCAGCACGCCGCCGCTGACCCGTACGAGATCGGTCTTCGTGCCGACGTCGAGGTCCAGGATGGCGCCGGCGGTCAGCGTCAGGCCGCCGGCAAAGGTTACCGTGCCGACCGCGTTCGCGCCGCTGGTGGCGGTGCCGGGCCGCAGCAGCGTGCCCGTGTTCATCGTCACGAGGCCGCCATACGTTCCGCCGAGGCCGCCCAGAACCGTGCCGGCGGCCGCGGTCTTGACGACTTGCACGGCGGCCGTGCCGGCCGCGAAGCCGCGCGCATTCGTGGCGAGGAACTGCCCGTTGTTCACGGTAACCGTGCCCGTGCACGTGCTGTTCGTGGAACTCCAGATCACAGAGCAGAGCCCGTTCTTGACCAGGCTGCCGCTGCCCACGACCGGGCCGCTGAACGTGGTTCCGCCGCCGTCGCCGCCGATGGTCAGCGTCTGCCCGTTCAAATCGAACCGGCCGGCGAAGGTCAGGGAGCTGGAGCCGCTGGCGTTGGTCTGGGCCACCGCGACGCCCAGCTTCGAATCGATGGCCCAGGTGTTGGCGCCGCTGGCGTTGAGGATGTTGCCATTGAGCGTCAGCGGGTTGCCGCGGATGAGGAAGCCGCCGGAGGAGAACGTCAGCGCGCCGATGCTGGTCCACGGCAGGTTGTTGGTGTTGGTCAGCCGTTTGTTGTTGGTGAAGGTGATGGGCGCGCCGTTCGTGGGCGACTGCAGCGACGTCCAGTTCGTGGTCGAACTCCAGAGACTGCTTCTGTCGGTTCCCTGCCAGATCACCGGCAGGGCGGGAAAGACGTCGGCCAGCGTCGTGCCCAGGCGAATCTCGTCGAAGTAGTTGTCGGCGGTTCCCACGTTGACGCGATCGATGAACCAGAGCCGCAGCCGCTCGGTACCGGCCAGGGCGGGCGGACCGGCCGTTAGCGTCGTGCGGCTGTTCGCAACGATGCGGGCGTCGAGCTCGGTCTCGGTCACGCCGCCATTGCCCATGAGCGTTTCGTATTCGGGCTGGCCCAGTGCCCAGAACTTGGTGACCTGGCCGGCGGAACCCAGGTTGGGATATTTCGCCACCAGCATGTATGTCGACCCGTTCCCCGAGGCAACCGCCACGCTCTTGTTGGCATTGAGGCACGTCAAGGTCGGGTGTACGCCCGCAGTCCCAGCCGTGACGCCACAGCCCTTGATGCCGAAGTTCGTGGCCGAGCCGGTGCCGTTGTCGATCGTGACCCCGCTGAGCAGATTCGTGCTGGGGGAAGCCACGGTGATCTTCGTCAGGCAGGAGAACCACAGGTCGCCGCTGCCGCTTACCACGTTCATCGGGCGTGTGATCGAGCCCGTGTCCGCTCCGTTGCTGCGGTGGCGGGCCTGGTTGCCGCGGGTGGGGTAGCGCCCCAGGTAGATGCTGCCGGCGTAAATGTCAGCCGTCTGGGTGCCGGTGTACGACCAGGTCGAGCCGGCAGCGAAGCCAACTTCCGCCGTTCCTTTCATGCCGTTGATGGGTTTGACATTGTACTCGAACGGCTCGTAAAGCAGCAGGGTCGCCTGCGCGGCCACGGCGCACAGCCACACGACAAGGGTCAGAGCACTGGCGTGTATCCTCATCTTCATCCTCTCAAACCACTGATGTTCCACTTATCTGTCCGGGTATAGTCCGCAAATCCCGCGCGCGCGGCAAGCCGTTTCGTTCTCGGCCGTTCTCCTTATGGCGGAATCGCACCGGGAGGGCGAACGTCCTCGTGAGCCGTGCGCGCTGCGGGTGCGCAGGCCGCAGACTCCTGACTCCTGAATTCTGAATTCTGAATTCTGTGCGCTTGCAGCATGCTGCAAGCGCACCCTCCCCCACCCCCTCCGCCGGGCAGAAGTGCTCGACAACCTCGCGGGGGGTGGGGTACAAGCAGACCGCACGAAGTGGAAGCGCGCACGGAACCCCCGGAGACCCCCATGGCCGAACGTTTTGTCACGGAGACGCTGAACAAACCGGACCGCGAGTTCGAACTCACGCTGCGTCCCGTGCGTTTCGCCGATTTCGTCGGCCAGGCGAAGGTTCTGGAGCGGCTGGAGCTGGCGACCGAGGCCACCAAGCGCCGCGGCGACGTGCTGGACCACGTGCTGCTCTCGGGGCCGCCGGGGCTCGGCAAGACCACCCTCGCCTATGTCCTCGGCCAGGAGTTGGGCGTCAACGTCAAGTCCACCTCCGGCCCCGTGATCGACAAGCCCGCCGACCTCGCCGGCCTCCTGACCAGCCTCGAGAAGGGCGACATCCTGTTCATCGACGAGATCCACCGCATGCAGCGGACGGTCGAGGAGTACCTCTACTCCGCGATGGAGGACTTCGTCCTCGACATCATGATCGACCAGGGGCCGAATGCGCGCTCGATCCGGCTCGACCTGCCGCACTTCACCCTCGTGGGCGCCACGACGCGCAGCGGCCTGATCTCCGCGCCCCTGCGCTCGCGCTTCGGCCTGCCGTGCCGGCTCGACTACTACCTGGCGAACGACCTCCAGACCATCGTCGGGCGGTCGGCGCGCATCCTGAACGTCGATATCGACACCGGCGGCGCGGCGGAAATCGCCCGCCGCGCGCGCGGCACGCCCCGCATCGTCAACAACCTGCTGCGGCGCGTGCGCGACTATGCGCTGGTGCGCGCCGACAACCGCATCACGCAGCCCGTCGCCGACCGCGCGCTGGAGCTGTTCGACGTGGACCAGTACGGGCTCGACGAGATGGACAAGCGCATTCTCGAGACGATCGTGCACAAGTTCGGCGGCGGGCCGGTGGGGCTGAACACCATCGCCGTCTCGGTCGGCGAAGAGGCGGACACGATCGAGGAAGTGTACGAGCCGTACCTCATCCAGGAAGGCTACCTGCACCGCACGCCCAAGGGCCGCGTCGCGACCGAGCTGTGCTACCGCCGCCAGGGCCTCCCCGTCCCCGCGCGCAGCGGCGAGCTGCCGCTGCTGTAGGCCGGCGGCACGTCAAAGCGGTTCGCTCCGGGGCCAACGCTTGCATGTCACCGTCAGGTCCCCACGCTCGCGCCACGCGCGGGCGTTGTCAGTCCTTTCATCCTAGAAACGGAAGTTGGCCCGCTTCCATTTCTCCCATGTCATTCGCCATAATATACTTATGGTGCGATGCATGACGACCGTTTGGCGACGGCTTGAGCCGCCGCGCGGAAGCCCCCCCGCCGGCTGCCAGCCGTTGCCAACGCGGCGGAGTCTGCAGGGTGCGCGGCCGGCGTGAGCGCCTCCCTCTCCCCGGCGGGGAGAGGGTTGGGGTGAGGGGCCGGCAACCACGGCCGTCTAGTCGTACGTGTCTCACGGGTTGACCCAC
>CAYOBW010000013.1:4276-56311 GCA_964402115.1 uncultured Victivallales bacterium | reverse complement strand
CATGGATTTTCTGCAATTCAGGAAACCATTTCTTCACGGCTTGGAAGCCCTGGTGTTTGTGCTTTCGGTCGCGGCTAACCACGCCGTACGGGCTTTCATCGAAAATGCAGTTCCCATAGCCCGCGCCACGCGGCCAGGGGTGTTTGGCCCAGACCCAGATCGTCGTTCCGCACAGGTAGTCCATGGTGTGGGCGCCGATGTCAGCCTCCATGCCCCTGGCCTGGGCCTCTTCGCCCTGCGGGCCATCGCAGCCTTCAATCGAGGTGTGACCGCACTCCGTGATGAGGATAGGTTTGTCGGGTATGAAGCTGTGAAGACGATCGAGGCTGGTGCGAAGCGACTGGCCAATCGCGGCATAGTCATAGGTCTCGGTTCGGCTGCCCAGCCGCAGTTCCGCGAAGTACTCGTTGATGGACACGACGTCATCCCCTGCGAAGGCCTTCTTGACCGCATCGCCCGCATTCCACTGATTCGAGACGTGTGTCACAAGGCGCGTCGGGTCCAACGCTTTCAGGTGGGCAACCACCGCCTGAATACCGCTCATGATGCCCGCATGCCCCTCATTGCACTCGTTGCTCGCAGACCACAGGATGATGCAGGGATGATTGAAGTCCCGGTCGACCATCCGGCCCACGTAGTCCTTGCAGCGCTGGATGACGGTTTCTCCGGCTTGGCCCTTCCACGCGTTCAAGGGCGCCTCGCCCATTACCATGATGCCCAGCTCGTCACACAGGTCGTATTCACTCGGATCGTGCGGATAACAATGCATGCGCAGGAAGTTGGTTCCGATCTTCTTCATTTCCGTCAGGTCCCAGCGGGTCGTCTCCCGGTCGAGAGCCATCCCCGTCAGCGGCGAGTCCTCGTGCCGGTTGAATCCGGTGAGATGGATCTTCTTGCCATTCAGCAGCAGGCTCGTACCCCGAACCTCGATCTTGCGGAAGCCAAACCGGGTGGGCAATCGGTCGATCGCCCCATCCTTGTTGCGTAATTCGATTTCCGCGGTATAAAGCGCGGGCGAATCCGGCGACCAGAGCTGAACCGCCGGTGCCGCGCCGGCCAAGGCAACTTCCGTCACCACGCCCGTGGCGAATTGCGTCGGCTCGGCAGCGAGCGTCAGCACCGGCCGCTTGTCGCGATCGGTAATGGTCACCGCGAGCGTGCCTTCCACGGCACACGCGTCCCGATTGTCTACAGACGCGCGAAGTGCGAACGTACCTCCGCCGCCAGGCGCCGGTTCCGCGACAATGCGCACGTTGGCGATGCGGCAGGGGGCGGTCGCGATCAGGTTGACGTCTCGAAGAATCCCGCAATCCGGCCGCCAGAACCAGACCGGCGGCAACGGCCCGTGGTCGCTCGAGACGCGCACCACGACCAGATTGTCATCTCCGTAGCGCAGCAAGCCGTCGACGGGCAACTCGAACGGGAGGCTGAAGGCGGTGTTCGCGCCGGCCAGTGTGCCGTTGACCCATACCTTGGCATCGTTGTTCACGCCCTCGAACCGCAGCCCAATCCGCCGGCCTTGCCAGGCCGCTGGTACCTGGAACTTCTTCTGGAACCAGCAGACGCCGCGGAAGCCCTGCATGCCGGGAGCGCAGTTGTCAAATGTGACTGGCACCGCGACTTGCCGCCACGTTCCCGTGTAATACTTCCAATCGCCCCATCCCCTGGCATCACCCTCCCGGTTCTGGTCCGACCTGAACCCCCAGTCGCCGTTCAAGGTGATCGTTTCGCGCTGGCCATCCGCCGCGGACGGTTGAGCGCCTGCCGCCTGCGCCGTTGCAGCCAGTTCAACGCACACACCCGTGACCGCCGCAACAAGCAGCGGGGTTGCCCCGAAGCACCCTCTCCCGGATCGCGGAGTCCTTCTCTGCCTCATCGAGTTCATGCGCCTATCCAACCATCCTCATGTTCCCCATACATACACGCAAAGCCCCGCGGGGGCCTACCCTGTTTTGCGCAGGACGTTTTGCCACTTTGCGCACGCCGGGGTGTCGCCCATGGACAGCACCGCGTTCCCTTCAAGGGCCTTTCATCAGGGGGCTGGCCCATTCTTGCTGTTGCCTGCGGAATCGCCGGGCTGCCGGGTCGGCAAGCCTCCCTTGAAGAGCCTCTCCACAAGCTCCTCGACCCTGCCACCCTTGCGCTGGCGATCACGGGTGAAGATTCCGTAGGGGCTGACCTCAGCCCGATAAGCACCCTTCGGCCAGGGGTGATCGGCCCAACACCAGATGGATGCGCCGCACACATACGGGGCGTGGAAAGCGTCGAACTCCGCCTCGATGGCGCGCCCCTGCATCTGCGGGCCTGCCACGCCGTCAACCGTTTCCCGCATGGCCCTGCCGGTCGGATAACCGAATTCCGTCACCAGGATCGGCTTGTCGGGGTAGCGCCTGTGCAACTCCTCCAGGGCCTGCTCCCAGTACTGTCTCGCCGTCGCAAACGCATAAGCCGGATTGCTCGCCCAGATCCGTCCCAGTTCCGACGGATAGCCGTTCAGACAGATGACGCTGTCATGGGTGAACAAGGGATGGTTCGCCGGATTGGCCCACCGCCCACGCTCGGACACGTGCACCGCCAGTCGCGACGGGTCCAGGCTTCGCGCCAACTGCACATGCCGGTCATTCCACTCAACTACCCGGCGGTCCTGCTCGTTCGATTCGTTGCTGACAGACCAGAAGATCACGGACGGATGGTTACGGTCGCGCGCAATCATCTTCGCCAGGTACTCCCCGGCGTGCTCGTTGCTGGACCCCACCGGCATCTCGGACATGGCAAGGATCCCGAGTTCATCGCAGAGGTCGAGCGTGCCGTCATCCATCGGGTAGTGAATGCGCACGAAATTGGCGCCCATGCTCTTCATCCGTTGCAGATCCTCGCGCACCGTTTCGGGGTTGCGGGCCAAGCCCGTCGCGGCGGTGTCCTCGTGCCGGTTGAATCCAAGGATTCGCAACGGCTTGCCGTTCAACAGGAGCCGCGTCCCCTTCGCCTCGATTGTCCGGACGCCAAACCGTACCGAAGCCGTATCCAGAACCGAACCATTCACCGTGACCGCAACCCTCGCCACATACAGGAGCGGGGTGTCAGGTGACCAGGCAGCAGCGTCGGGCGTCGCCACCGCAAGCAACACGTCGGACGACTTGAGGGCGCCAAGTTCCACATCCGCGGCGGTGGAGGCGATGATCGCCCCACCCGCCGTTTCCGCGATCTGCACCCGGATGTTAGCCAGAGCGCTTTGTGGCAGCGCATTCGTCACGCGAACCGTGATCTTTGCGTCCTGCCCCGGTGTCGCCAGTACCGCCACGTCAGCCACCTGGATCATCTCCGATGTTTCGAGGCCGACCCCACGCAAGATGCCGCCATCGTGGTGCCAGCCGCCCGGGTATGGAATCCCCGTTGGCGGCGGCCGGTTGTCGGCCCGGACGACCAGCACATTCGTCTGCCCGCAGCGCAGGGCAGGTGAGACATCCAGCCGGAACGGCAGGAAGGCGTATTCCGACTGGCCCACCGGCTGTCCATTCAACCATACACTCGCGCTGTTGTTGACGGCGTCGAACTTCAGCCAGGCGCGCCGACCCTTCCATGGCGCGGGCGCGTGAAACTCCTTCCGGTACCACCCGGCGCCGGTGTACTTATCCACCCCTTGAACGCACTGGCCGAAACCGCAGGGCACCGTAACCTCCTGCCAGTTGCGGACATCTTGCGATTCGGCCATGAACCCCTGTTTCATGCCCCGGTCCTGCGGGTCCGCGCAGAACAGCCACTTCCCTGCGAGATCCATTCGGCCCCGTGATTCAGAAAGCCCCTCGACCCCGGGAAAGGCCCGGACCACAGAGACCGTGTCAGGCCCTCTCGCCTCAACCACGATTTCCCGGAAGTAGTACTCGCCGTTTGGCGCGTCGAACGTGTCGCCATTCGCCGTCGCCCTGACGCCGCCCTTGTTGACAACGTTGCCGCCAACACCCGCGATCATCCTGTACCCGCGATGTTCCGTGCAGTAGTAGGCGCCGCCCGGCCCGGGCGAGACCGCCACGATGTAGTCGTTGCCAGCCGAGACGGGGACGGGCTCCGGGAGGACGTATTCCACCATGAAGCTGGCCAGGTCCACGTTCCACTCGCAGGGGCCGGCGATTCTCGTATGCGCGCCCTTCGGCTCGACCTTGTAGAGGCTCACGGTGTGCTTGCCTGTCTCGGCGGACACAAAGCGGACCTTCGAGACCCGCCCCGCGGCGCTCACAGCAAACCGGGTGCCGAGGGTGGCGTTCGTTGTCCCTTGCCGCACCAGGCGATCGCCGCTCGCGTCGCAGTCCCTCGCCCAGTTGGCCGCGCGCGGCTGCGGGAAGACGCCCGCCACAAACACGCTATTGGAGCGGAAATGGACGTTCTCCATGACCGAAACGAGGCGCTTGGGATCATAGGGGGCAAGCTGCTTGCGACCGCTGTTGACGTGGTACCACTGGGTGTCCCAGGGGCCCTCGCTGTATGCCGGCAGGCCGGCGGATCCTCTTGTGTCCAACAGGTTGTCATAGACGGACACGTTGCTGATTTTGGTGTCGTCGGGGTTCTGGGCCGCCGCACCCCAACGGTAGAGCACAACCCCCCAGCCGGTGCCTGCCCTCGGTCCGCGGTTGGTATTGATGTAGTTGTTCCGGACAACAATGTTGGCGCACGGCTCGGCGCGCTGCGCGTTGAAATAGTCGGACACCCGCGCTTCGCCCTTGGCCGTACAGATGACGACACCATCGTCTGAGGTGTAGAGCCGATTGCCCTCAATCAGCACATTCGAGGAATTGAACACCCAGCAGAAATCGGCCGCAATGTCGCCGCTCGGCCCGCAGTAAACGTTCCGGATGACTCCGTTCGTGCTTCCGGCGATCACCACCCCGGTAATCCACGGCTGCAGCAGGTGCACGTTCTCGATGACGAACGACCGCGCCCGCTGCGCCTGGATCAGATTCACGTGGATATGGCTCGGCTCGTATATGCCTTTGCACCGCGGCAAGTCCAACGAGTTTCCCCGGATGACGCCGTTCCCGTCGCCCGTGATCGTGACGTCGTGCACACCCTCGCCGATATACAGGAGCCCCGGGTACTGGAGCGATGAGCTGTACCAGGGGATACCGTTCCGCAGGAAATGGCACCGGACCGGGTTCAGCGGGTTGCCTTGCTCGTCGACGTAATCCGCCTCGCCCTGGCTCTGGATCAACTCCGCGCCGTTCTTCAGGTAGAGGGTCACGCCGCTTCTCACGAAGACGGGGGCGGTTCGGAACTTCCCGGGCGGGATGATGACCGTGCCGCCGCCCTTCCTGGCGACCTGGTCGATCGCCGCTTGGATCGCCGCGCGGTTGTTCGTCCCGCCGCGGCCGTCGTTGCCCCCGCAGTCCCCGACCGCGCGGAACGGGGCGTCCGTAATGGAGACTGCGACGCCGCCTGCGAGGGCGACCCCGGCGCATCCCACGAGCACCGTCGTCAAGCAGACCGTGGCAATGATATGACGCATGCGTTTAACCGCAGGCCTTTCAAGACCGGGGCTCAGCGGATTATCAGGACGGTGCCCGGCGGCTCGGCGCCGATGAGGACGGTCAAGATGCCGTCGCCGGCGATCGCGGCGGTTTGGCGGGGCGCGAGGGCGTTGCCAATGCGTCCCCACTTGCCCCAGGGCTTGGCAACGCCATCGATGAAGAACTCGCCAACCGTCTCGTCGACCCCGGCGGCGAGATGCAACTTATCCGCTCCCCCCGCCACCCGCAACTGTGCGGCGTCGGCGATCGCCGCGCTGCCCAGCAAGCTCAGCGTTCCCTCGACCACTTCAACGGTGCCAGTCCCCAGACTGCCTGCGGCGCCGACTTCCAGGATGCCGCCGGCAACCGTAGTGCCTCCGCCGTACGTGGAAGCCGCGGTGACCGTCAGCTTGCCCGCGCCGACCTTCTTGAGCGCCGCGAGGCCCAGATTGGGTGAGATGGCGTTCACGATCACGCCATCGAACGTCGAGTCCGTGCCCAGCGCGCCGACTTCCCACGTGGTCGTCTCCGACAGGTAGTAGGCGCCCAGCGCCCCGTTCCCGCTCAGTTCGCCGAGTTTGTACGTCCCCACCTCGCCAACACTGAGGTAGCATACCCCGCCGGACCGGGTCACGACCCACTTCGCCCGGCTGCCGTCGGAATTGGCCGGGGTGGTGAGTTGCCCGAAGTTCGACGTCGTGTCGAACATGAACGTTCCCGTGAAACCCGAGATGTCCCCAGTGAATTTCATGTAGCCGGACCCGTTGTAGATCGAGCCGGTTCCGACAGCGCCTCTGGCCATGATCACGCCGTCACCGGCCAGGGCATTCGCCACGGTGTAGCCGTAGTTCAGGTACGTGCCGTAGAACTTGAGCGTACCGCCGGAGCTGACCGTCATCGTGCCGGCGCTGCTATTGGGCGTGTTCTGCCAATCGAGCGTGCCGCCGCCGATGGTCACCCCGCCGCTGAACGTGTTCACCCCCTGTAAAGCCAGCGTCCCGGCGCCCGTCTTCACCAGGCCGTTGGTCCCCGCCACGACCGCGCTGATCGTCGTGGTCCGGTTCGAGACGTTGATGGTCGGGGTGCCCGTGGCCTTGAGGGTCAAGGGCCCGCCGCCGCCGGTAGCGATCGTCCAGTTGTACGCGTTGCCCGTGTCCGCGAAGGTCAAGCCGCCGACGGCGCGCGGGCCGTCGAGGGTAACCGTGGCGTTGCCCGCCAACGTCACGGCGTCGAACTTGACCGTCAGACCGGGCCCCTCCCCGACGACGCCGTTGAGCCAGTTGCCGGCCGAGGGCCACACGCCGCCGTTTGCGCTTGCCCATGTCGCGGAGGTCGCCGTGGTGTAGGTCCCGCTCACGATATCGCTATCCGCAAGGCCGTCCTTGACCGCGAGGGCCTTGATGGTCACCGTTGTGCCCAGGGGTATGGGGATGGCGTTGGTATAGAGCGGGGAGCCGGCGGTCGGCTCGCCGCCGTCCATGGTGTAATGGACGGCGGCATCCGGGGTCGCGCAACGGAGGGTCACGCTGCGCTCGCCGAGATAGCCTCCCGGGGCCGGCGTGAAGGCCGGTCCCGCCGCCTGGGCTTCCTGGCCGGAGTAGGCGTAGCGTACGATGACGATCCCCGAGCCGCCCGCGCCGGAGCCCGCGCCGGTGCCGGTGTTGCCGCCGCCGCCGGAACCCGTATTGGGCGCGCCCGCGCCCGCGGCCTCGCCGCCCTGGCACTTGCCCCCGATGCCGCTGGCGGAGGCGGCGTTGAAGACGCCCGAACCGCCCGCGGCGTAGAACTGCGTGACCCCGCTGATGCTGTTCTCCAGGCCGGAGCCGCCCCCCCCGCCGTTCCCCGAGCCCTGCGCCGCGCCGCCGACAGACCCCGCGCCGCCGCCGCCCGAGCCGGAGTACGTTTGCACCGCTCCCCCGCGGTTCCCGCAGCCGGTGTTGCCCGGTCCCGCCAGGGCCAGGCCGCTGGATCCGCCGCCGCTGCCGCCCGCCCCGCCGGGGGTACTGCCGTTGTTGCCGCCGCCACCGCCGCCGCCGTTGGCCTTCAGCCCGAACGCCGCCGACTCGGTTCCCGGATTGCCGGGGACGGTGCCGCTCACGCCCGCACCGCCGCTGCCGACCGTGAGCGTGTGCGCCCCCGCCGTCAGCGGCAGCAGGGTGCCGCCCACATTCGTCCGCAGCCCGCCGGCGCCGCCGCCGCCCGCATAGCCGCTGCCGCCGCTGCCGCCGCCTGCCACGATCAGGTACTCGGCCCCCAGGCCGTCGGCCACGCCGGGAACGGTGAAAGCGTTCGCGCCGGTGTTCGTGAACGTGTGCACCACATAGCCGCCCACGTAAGGCGGCGACGAGCGGGGATGAAACCCGTTGGGGTCCGTGTAGGTGATCGTCCCGCCGGACGCCACATTGTTGGTCGCAACCGTGAACGTGTTCGTGGGAGAGGTGGCCGTCGCCGCACTGCCGTCCGTCACGACCGCGTAGATGCGGTACGTGCCGGCGGACAATCGCCCGAGATCCGCCGTGTAGGGTTCCGAAGTGATTGGCGCTCCCGCCTGCGCGAACGCGCCGCCGTTGCCGCTCGTGTAGAACTTCACGGTGTACGGCGCGGTGCCGTTCGCGACCAACCCCGTCGCCGTGACCGGGACGCCCGCATAGAAACCCTTGCCGTTCGCCGGCGCTGTGACGCGCGCGACGAGCGGCACCTCCCCGACGTAGCGGTACCGGACAATGACGATGCCGGAGCCACCGGCGCCGGAGCCCGCGCCGGAGCCCGTGTAGCCGCCGCCGCCGGAGCCCGTATTGGGCGCGCCAGCGCCCGCTGCCTCGCCGCTCTGGCACTTGCCCCCGATGCCGCTGGCCGACGTGGCGTTGAAAACCCCCGAACCGCCCGCGGCGTACCAGTTCGCCACGCCGCTGATGGCGTTCTGCACCCCGACGCCGCCCGCGCCACCAGCCGTGTTACCCGCCAAGGCGCCGCCTGCAGCGCCCGCGCCGCCGCCGCCGCCGCCGCCGGCCGCAGCGATACCATCGCCACCGTTGTTACCCTGGCCAACCGTGCCGATTCCGCCGCTCCACGGCAGGGCGCCATTGACGCGGGCTCCGCCGCCACCCGAGCCGCCGCCGCCGCCATCGCTCCCGTTGCCGCCGCCCGCGCCCCCGCCGTTGGCCGCCAGCCAGGCGACCGCAGACGCACCGCCCCGGGTACCCGGCCCGGCTGCAGACACGCCCGCGCCGCCCGCGCCGACGACGACGGTGCACGACCCCGCTGGAACCGACAGCGCCGTGCCCACCGCGTTCGTCAGCACCCCGCCGGCGCCCCCTCCGCCCCCGTAGCTGGAGCCGCCGCTGCCGCCGCCGCCCACGATCAGGTACGCGAGGTCCAGCGAGCCAGCCGCGGCGGGAACGGTGAAGGTGTTGGTGCCAACCGCCGTGAACATGTGCACCACGTAGCCGCCGACATACGGCGTACCCGCGGGATTCAGACCGTTGGCATCCGTGTAGGTGATCGTTCCGCCGGAGGCCACGTTATCGGCGGCCCGGGCCGTCGACGTTGAACCGGAACCACAAACGGCAACCGTCGCAAGCAGCACGCAACTCACCAGGCGATGCAGACTGGTGGTTCGAATCGCTTGCCGCTTCATCGGCTTCATGTCCATGATGCGCGCTCCTCTTCCTGCTCTTGATCCTCTAAGAATGGAATGCCCCTTGCGCCTTCGCTCCAGGCTTACCGGATAATCAGGACCGTTCCCGGCGCGTCTGGGCCAGCGAGCACGGTCAGGATGCCGTCGCCGGAGATCGCGGCGTTTTGGCGGGGCGCAAGGGCGTTGCCAATGCGTCCCCATTTCCCCCACGTCTTGGCGACGCCCCCGACGTAGAACTCGCCGACCATCTCGTCGACCCCGGCGGCGAGTCTTACCTTGTCCGCTCCCGCCGCCACCCGCAGCGCCACGACATCGCTGATCGCCACGCTGCCCAGCAGGCTCAGCGCGCCCTCGACCACTTCCACGGTGCCCGTTCCCAGGCTGCCCGCAGCACCGACTTCCAGGATGCCGCCGGCAACGGTGGTGCCCCCGCCGTACGGGGAAGCCATGGAAAGGGTCAGCTTGCCTGCGCCGACCTTTTTCAGCGCCGCGATGCCCGTACCCACGGAGTTCACAATCACTCCGTCGTAGATCGAGTCAGTGCCCAGTGCGCCGACTTCCCAGGTGGTCGTCCCCCCCAGGTAGTAGGCACCCAGTGCCCCGTTACCGCTCAGCTCGCCAAGTTTGTACGTCCCCGCCTGGCCAACACTGACGTAGCAGGTGCCGCTGCTCCGGTTGACAACCCACTTGGCCCGGCTGCCGTCGGCATTCGCCGGGGCGGGGAGTTGCGTGAAATTCGCAGTCAGGTCAACCGTGAACGTGCCCGTGAAGGCCGACAGGTCTCCCGTGAATGTCATATAATAGGCGGCATTGTACATCGAGCCGGCGGTACCCCTGGCCGAGATCGCCCCGTCGCCGGCCAACGCGTTGACCACGGTGTAGCCGTAGCCGAGGTAGTTGCCGTGGAA
Organism: uncultured Victivallales bacterium; assembly: GCA_964402115.1. Classification (GTDB taxonomy): domain Bacteria; phylum Verrucomicrobiota; class Kiritimatiellia; order UBA8416; family CAYOBW01; genus CAYOBW01. Next base: position 46,268 of record CAYOBW010000013.1, on the reverse strand, counting down.
CCTGGCCGTACTGCCTGAATTCACGGTGATCGTGCCGGCGCTGCTGTTGGGCGTGTTCTGCCAATCGAGCGTGCCGCCGCTGATGGTCACGCCGCCGCTGAACGTGTTCGCCCCCTGGAACGCCAGCGTCCCGCCGCCGGTCTTGACCAGGCCGTTGGTCCCCGCCACGATCGCGCTGATCGTCGTGGTCCGGTTCGAGACGTTGATGGTCGGGGTGCCCGAGGCCTTGAGGGTCAACGGCCCGCCGCCGCCGGTAGCGATCGTCCAGTTGTAAGCGTTGCCCATGTCCGCGAAGGCCAGGCTGCCGACAGTGCGCGCGCCGTCGAGAGTCACCGTGGCGTTGGCCGCCAGGGTCACGGTATCGAACTTGACCGGCAGACCGAACCCCTCCCCGACAACGCCGCCGAGCCAGTTGCCCGCCGCGGGCCAGACGCCACCGATCGCGTTTGCCCACGTCGCGGAGGACGCCGCGGCGTAGGTCCCGCTCACGATGTCGCTGTCCGTGAGGCCGTTCTTGACCGCAAGAGCCTTGATGGTCACGGTCGTGCCCAGGGGAACGGGGATGGCGTTGGTATAGACCGGCGAGCCGGCGGTCGGTTCACTGCCGTCCGTGGTGTAGTGGATGGTGGCGTCCGGGGTCGCGCAGCGGAGGGTGACGCTCCCCTCGCTGAGAAAGCCGCCCGGGAGCGGCGTGAATGCCGGCCCCGCCGCTTGGGCTTCCAGGCCGGAGTAGGCGTAGCGCACGATGACGAGGCCCGAGCCGCCGGCGCCGGAACCCGCACCCGTGCCGGTATTGCCGCCCCCGCCGGAGCCCGTGTTCGCCGCGCCCGCGCCCGCCGCCACGCCGCTCTGGCAAATGCCGCCAATGCCGTTGGCCGAGGAGCCGTTGAAGATACCCGAACCGCCTGCGGCGTAGAACCGTGCAACGCCGCTGAGGCTGTTCTGCAAGCCCGCGCCGCCCGCGCCGCCGATTCCCGACCCCAGTGCAGCGCCCCCGACCGCCCCGGCGCCCCCGCCGCCGGAGGCGGAGTACGTTTGCACCACCCCCCCGCGGTTCCCGTACCCCGCGTTTCCGGGCCCGGCCACCGCCAGTCCGCTGGCGCCGCCGCCGCTGCCGCCGGCGGTGCCGGCAGTGTTGCCGTTGTTGCCTCCGCCCCCGCCGCCGCCGTTGGCTTTCAGCCCGAACGCCGACGACGCAACGCCCTGATTGCCGGCGACGCTGCCGCTCACACCCGCGGCGCCGCCGCCGACCACGATGGCGTACGACGACGCAGCAAGCGACAGCAGCGAACCGCCCACATTCGTCCGCAGACCGCCGGCGCCGCCGCCTCCGCCATAGGTGGAGCCACCGCTCCCGCCGCCGCCCACGATCAGGTACTCGATGCCCAGGCCGTCGGCCAAGCCGGGGACGGTGAAAGCGCTCGCGCCGGTGTTCGTGAACGTGTGCACCACGTAGCCGCCCACGTAAGGCGGCGACGCGCGGGGATTCAACCCGTTGGGATCCGTGTACGCGATGGTCCCGCCCGAGGCCACATTGTTGGTCGCAACCGTGAACGTGTTTGTGGGAGAGGTAGCCGTCGCCGCAGCGTTGTCAGTCACCGTCGCGTAGATTCGGTAAGTACCGGGCGGCAGGACTCCGAGGTCGGCCGTATAGGGCTCCGAGTTGTCCGGCGAGCCCGCCTGCGCGAACGCGCCGCCGTTGCCGCTCCTGTAGAACGTCACCGTGTACGGCGCCGTGCCATTCGCGACCATCCCCGTAGCCGTGACCGAAACGCCCGAGTAGAAGCCCCTGCCGTTCGCCGGAGAGGCAACGCGCGCGAGCAACGGCGCATTCGCGACGTAGCGGTACCGGATGATGACGATGCCCGAGCCGCCCGCGCCGGAACCTCCGCCCGTATCGCCGCCGCCGCCTGAACCGGTACTGGTCGCGCCGGCTGTCGCGGCGAGGCCGCTCTGGGACTTGCCCCCAATGCCGCTGGCCGACGTGGCGTTAAAGACCCCCGAGCCTCCCGCGGCGTACCACGTTGCGACTCCGCTGATGCTGCTCTGCACGCCTGCGCCGCCCGCGCCGCCGACGTGCGCACCTGTCACCGGCCCGCCGGCCGCCCCGGCGCCGCCGCCGCCGGCGCCACCGCCGTACGTGGTCGGGCCGACGGCAAGACCGCCGTCTTGCCCCTGGCCCGGTGTGCCAACGCCCCCACACCAGGTCAGGCTGCTGGGGTTGATGCGGGATGCGCCGCCGCCCGAGCCGCCACCGCCGCCGTCGCCCCCGTAGCCCCCGTAGCCGCCGCCCGCGCCCCCGCCGTTGGCCGCCAGCCAGGCGACCGCAGACGCGCCGCCCCGGGTACCCGGCCCGACTGCAGACACTCCCACGCCGCCGCCGCCGACGACGACGGTGCACGACCCCGCCGGAACCGACAGCGCCGTGCCCACCGCGTTCGTCAGCACCCCGCCGGCGCCCCCTCCGCCCCCGTAGCTGGAGCCGCCGCTGCCGCCGCCGCCCACGATCAGGTACGCGAGGTCCAGCGAGCCAGCCGCGGCGGGAACGGTGAAGGTGTTGGTGCCAACCGCCGTGAACATGTGCACCACGTAGCCGCCGACATACGGCGTACCCGCGGGATTCAGACCGTTGGCATCCGTGTAGGTGATCGTTCCGCCGGAGGCCACGTTATCGGCGGCCCGGGCCGTCGACGTCAACCCGATGCCGCACGCGGCGAACGCCGCCATTAACGCACCCCGCAAGAACCAATCCCGACCCGCCGTCCAGCTTGCCTGCTGCTGCTTCATCGTTTCCCTGTCCACGTTACGCGCTCCTCTCGCGGTCTCGACCGAATGTCACACTCAATTGGGCAGTTGCGAACCACAGATGCACGCAGATGAACACAGCTCGAGACGAAGACCCATGACCAATCGGCAGTTCTCGTTCCTTCGTCAACTCTGCGTCTGCCTTTGCTCCCGCGTAAGCCGGTCGAGTAAGGGTGTCCGAGCAAGGGTGGCGGTCAGGTGCGCGAGCACGTTTCCCGGCCGACCGCAGGCCGCACTTAGCCGTCTTCCCAGAAACGTCATGTCACCGCACGCTGAAGACCGTCCCCTGCGTCACGACCTCCAGCACGATGCGGTGGTTGGCCGCATCGTTCTTCGCCAGGATCGTGCCGGTGGCGCCGGTCACGGTCAGTGCAATGGCCTCCGGCCCGCTGTAGGACCCGTAGGTGAACAGCACCGCCCCCCCCAGTTCGCTGGGGCTGAGCCTATTGACGCGCACCGCCATTTGCGACGGCAGAGTGAGCGCGCCGCTCACAGCGACGATGTCCGCACTGCCCGACTGCGCATCCCAGGCCAGCGCCGCGTTCTCCTCGACGGTCAACTGCGTCGCCAGCAGCGTACCCACGCCGCTGCTCCCCGGGGAAAGCGTGCCGCCGCTTGTCACGGTCACCAGGCCACTGATCCTCCCAGCCCCGTTCCCTCCCAGCGTCCCGTTGGCCTGAACAGACACGGGGCCAGTGCCCGTGCCGGAGCCGGTCGCGTTGTTGACCAGCAGCGTCCCCGCGAAGATAGTCGTCCCGCCGCTGTACGTATTGGCCCCAGACAGCATCTGTGTGCCGTTGCCAACCTTGCTCAAGCCAACCGCGTTGGAACCGCTATTCTGGATGATCCCGCCGAAGGCCGTGTCGCGGCCCAACGCCCCCACCTGAAGCGTGAAGGCATTGCCGCCGAACGAGGCGCCGCCACCGATAACACCGCCCGTACCCGACAGCGCGCCCATCTGCAGCGTGGCGCCACCAGTGCCATCCCAGATGATCATCCGCCCGCTCGTTACCACGTCGCCGCTCAGGCTGAACGTAGCGCCGCTGAAGTTGCTCGCACTGCCCAGCAACCGTAGGTTCGTGCCGGTACTGATGTCGACGAAGTTGATCACGCCCGCGAAGCCGCTGCAGTCGCCCGAGAGGTAGACGCTGCCGGAACTGTTGATGCTGCCCACGGTGATCGTGCCGCTGCCGGTCACGGCGCCCGTCTGCAATGTCAAGTTCCCTCCACTACCGTTGTTCACAATGCTGGTGGTGCTGGGCTGCACATAGATGGGCGCATCGATGACAGCGGATGCCGCAAGTGTAAGGATTCTGCCCCCACTGAGTGCAATGGGGCGAGTGATCTTCCCCGCGCTTTGATACGTGTCGGCCAGTTGAAACGTACCGTTGCCGGAGCCGTCGCCAATTGTAATCGTGCCGGAGCCTTGAATGTAAGTACCACGCTGGTTCAACGATCCCGCATAGAGATTCAGCGTGCCTCCGGTAACCGTGATGTTGCCGTCACTGACCGTGGTGTTGCACAGCGTGACCATGTTGGCCCCGGCCTTGGTGAGCGTGAATCCGCTGAGGTCCAGGGAGTTAGCATTGAAGAGGGAAGCCAACAGCGCCCAGTCACCCAAACCGCCAATTGTGGCGTTGCCTGACAGCTTGATGTTCGACGTCTGTGCATTCGCGTTGTTAATCGTCACACCGTTGTTCACCAGCGCGCCGTTGCCGTCCGGGCCCACCCCGCCGATGGTGTATCCGTACATCGCGTTCGGAACACCATTGAAATCCACGGCACCGCCGGAGGCCACGATGACCTTTGTCACGGCGGTGTCGCTTGCGCCCAAGGCCGCAGCATGGCCGATCTTGATGGTGCCGCCGTTGACGGTAGTCGATCCGGCGTAGTTGTTGTTGCCGGAGACCGTCAGCACGCCCGCGCCCGTCTTCGCCAAGCCCTTCGTTCCCGCCACGACGGCGCTGATCGTGGTAGTCCGGTTTGCAACGCCAATCTCCGGTGTGCCCGTGGCATCGAGGGTCAACGGCCCACTGGTGCTGATCGTCCAGTCGTAGCCATTGCCCACGTCCGCGAAGGCCAGGCTGCCGACGGTGCGCGGACCGTCCAGGGTCACCGTCGCGTTCGCTCCCAGCGTCAGCGTGTTGAAGAGGGCGGGCACGTCGCTGCCTTGCGCGACGACGCCGTTGAGCCAGTTGCCCGTGGTCGCCCACGAACCGCCGGCGGGATTCGTCCAAGTCCCGGAGTCGGACGTGACATACGTCGCGCTCGCGATGCCGCTGTCCGTGTAGCCGGCTTTGACCGCCAGCGCCTTGATGATCACGGTCGTGTTGACGGGAACCGCGATGGCGCCGGAGTAGACCGGCGATCCGGTGGTCGGATCGTCGCCGTTGGTGGTGTAGTGGATCGTGGCGCCCGGGGTCGCGCAGCTAATCGTCACGCTCTGCGCGCCGAGATAGCCGCCTGCGGGGAGCGCGAACGCGGGAGCCGCCACGCCGGGAGTGGCTTCGGAGGTGAAATTCCAGTCGGTGGCGCCGGAGAGGCCCGCGAAGGAGTTGCCGACACTGTCCTTGATGGCGCTGATGTCGATCAGCACGTAGTAGCCGGTGTCGGGCGCCAGGTCGCTGGTGGGATCGATGGTGACCGTCGCGCCGCTCACCACGACTCTTGGAGAGGAGGCGACGTCGAAGGTCTCGACAATCGAGTTGTCGCTGCTCTGCTTGAGCGTGACGTTGCCGGTGCCCTTCTGGATAACCTCGCTGAAGGTCGCCACCAGATTGGCGGAGACCGCCACTCCGCCGGCGTCGTCCGCCGGGCTGAGCGTGGCAATGGCCGGCGGTGTGGTATCGACGCCGAAGTCGTCCACTGTGGCAGTCATGTTGGCCTGACCGCCGAACACGACCTCAAAGTACACCATCGAGTCCTTGCTGGCGGTATTGTAGAAGTCAGGTGATACACCGGTCGTCGTATAGAGCGTGGTGCCGTTGGCGATGAACTGGTAGTGGTCGCCGTAGCGCACAACGTTCAGCGTGTAAGGGCCTGCAAAGGTGATGGTGGACCCTGTGTACAACTGGAATGTGGCGCCGCCATCCGCATAGGTGCGCCTGATTTCATAGCGAAACGTCGTCGCGCTTAGCGGAACCATCGCGAACGTGTAGCTGTCGCCGGCTCCGCTGAGGTAGTTCTGCTGCTGGACGGCGGTGACCATAAGGCCGAGGAAACCCCAGCCGGGCGAGGTCTGGCTGAGGGCCTTGACCGTCAGGCTCACCGGCTCTGTCGCCGATCGCAGGCATCCCGTGCGATAGAGTCCCATGATCCAGATTCCGCTGGCTTTCGCCAGATCCAAGTCCTTGTCCGTCGCGTTCCACGTCGCTGCATCCGCGGGTGGAGGGATGGCTCCGTCCTGGTAGTATGTGTAAGGTGTCCAGAGGGTGCCGAGACCGGGATCCGTGGAGAAGTCCCAGTAAGGCACGAACGTGGTGAAGGTCCACTCGGTGGACGTGGCAATGCCCGCAAAGGGGTTGCCTGACGCGTCCTGTATGGTGTTGTTATCGATGAGCAGGTAGTAGCCGGCGGCGAGCGCCAAGCTGCTGGTAGGGTCAATGGTGACCGTCGCGCCGATCACCGTGACTCTTGCGGAAGAGGCAACGTCAAAGGTCTCGACCGTCGAGTTGTCGCTGCTCTTCTTGAGCGTGATGTTGCCGGTGCCCTTCCGGACATTCTCGTTGAAAGTCGCCACCAGATTGGCGTTCGCCTCCACGCCCGTCGCGTCGTCCGCCGGGCTCAGACCGGATAGCTGCGGAGGAGAAGTGTCCGTCGTGGTGCTGGTGAAGTTCCACGTGGTGGAGTCCGCGATGCCGGCGAAGCTGTTGCCGGCCCAGTCCCGGATGGCACCGGAATCGATCTGCACGTAGTAGTCCGTGAGCCCGTCCAAGGCGCTGGCGGGGTCAATGGTGACCGTCGAGCCGCTCCACACGAGCTGGGCGGATGAGGTCACGTCGAAGGTCTCGACCGTCGAGCCGTCGCTCTTCTTGAGAGTGATGTTGCCGGTGCCCTTCCGGATCCCCTCGGTGAAGGTCGCTACTAGGTTGGCACCCACCGCCACGCCGGTGGCGTCGTCCGCCGGGTTCAGCGTGGCAATGGCCGGCGCAGTGGTATCGATGCCGAAGTCGTCGACCGTTGCGGTCATGGCGCCGTTGCCGCCGAACACGACTTGATAGTACACCATCGAGTCCTTGCTGGCAGCGTTGTAGAAGTCGGGTGACACACCTGTCGTCGTGTACAGTGTGGTGCCGTTGGCAATGAACTGGTAGTGGTCGCCGTTGCGCACGATACTCAGCGTGTACGGGCCGGCAAAAGCGATGGTGGACCCTGTGTACAACTGATAGTTAGCGGTGCCGTCGGCATAGGTTCGCCTGACCTCATACTTGAACGTCGTCGCGTCTACCGGAACCATCGCGAACGTGTAGCTGTCGCCGGCTCCGACAAGGTAGTTCTGCTGCGGGACGGCCGTAATCATGAGCCCGACGAACCCCCAACCGGGCAAGGGTCTGCCGAGGGCCTTGACCGTCATGCTCACCGGCTCGCTCGCCGAGCGCGAGAAGTCCGTCCGGTAGAGCCCCAAGATCCAGTCGCTTGTGGCATCTTTCGTCAGGTCCAAGTCGTGATCCGTCGAGTTCCAAACCGCCGCACCCACGGGGGCCGTGCCGTAATACGAGTATCTTGTCCACAAGGTGCTGAGGGCAGGGTCCGTGGTGAACTCTATGAATCGATTCAAACTGGTGAAGTCCCAAGTCGTGTCATCGGAAATCCCGGCGAAGGAGAAGCCGCCGGAGGCGTCCTTGATCGCGGTAGCGTCGATCCGGACGGCATAGCCCTTGCCTTCCGCAAGATCCGCCGTCGGATTGATCGTGAGGGTCGGCCCCGACACCGACACCTGGCCGCTGTCGGTAATGTCGATGGTCGTCTGCGTATTGTCGGTCAGGTTCTTGAGTGTGATGTTGCCGGTGCCGATGGCGATCAGCCTGTCGAAGTCGATCACGAGGTTCTTGTTGAGTCCTACATCGGTGGCGTTGTCAGGGGGGCTCAGGCGCGCGACCGTAGGGACGCCGGGGTCAGCACTGGCGTAGGGATACCTGACGATGACGATGCCCGACCCGCCGGCGCCCACGGAGGTTCCGTTCCAGGCACCGCCGCCGCCCCCCGTGTTCGCTGTTCCCGTGGCGCCGGAGTTCCCACCGCCGTAATTGGGGCTGTTCACGGCGGCGAACGCACACCCGCCCTGAGCGTAGTAGGTTGCCGTGCCGCTGATCGACGACGCCCGAGCCGCGCCTCCTACCCCGGCAGTAGAACTACCTGAGGATCCATTCGCGCCTGCGCCACCGGCCCCACCACCCCCGCCGCCGTAGGTGTTGCTACTGCCGCCATTATTGCCTTGGCCTGCTGTGCCAGATCCGTATGACGACCCGCCGCCACCGCCCGAGCCGCCAATCTTGCCTGCCACACCGCTGCTGCCGCCCCCGCCGCCACCCTTGGCTGTTAAACCGCTAAAGGTGCTGTCGTTCCCGGTTGTGCCCGCCCCGTTCACCGCGGCTCCGGCGCCGCCAGTTCCCACAACGATGGGATAGGATCCCTGCGCAATGGACCCGGAGCCTGTCAGCATACCGCCAGCACCGCCGCCAGCGCCATAGCTCCTGCCGCCACCACCACCGCCGCCCACGATCAGGTAATCGGCGGCCGCGGCCGCGGGAAGGACCAGCGTGGCACCGGCAGTAAACTTGTGCACGACATAGCCGCCGACAATCGGCGTGCCCTGAGGATTCAGCCCGCTGGCATCCGTGTACGTGATCGTCCCGCCGGTGCCCACGTTGTCGGCTGCCCGCGCCGCGCCCGTGAGCGCGACGCCGCAGGCGGCAATCGTCGCGAGCAAGAACCCGGTTACGAACCGAACCACACCCGTTCTCAGGATCGACCGCTGCTGCGTCTTCATGCTGCACGCTCCTCTCTCGCTGTTCCCACCGCCGTCGCGGGCGGACGGCTTCCTACCCGCACCCGCGCACGGCACGCCGAATCGGCCCTGCGACTTTTCTCAGTAAACCACTGTAGATGGTAGGGGAAGCGCTACGAATGGGCTACCCCGCTTTGCGCACAATCTCTTTCGCGTTTGCGCACGAGAAGCACCCATGGGCTGCCCCGCGAAACCGGGAGAAGGCAGCTTCCCATCCTTCGACTGGCCTGTTCGCTGGTGACTGCTCCGTCTACGTGCTGTTCCAGGTCGACTCCACCTTGCTTCGGCGCGCGTTGCGGTGTACTCTTCACGGTGGTGAAAGCAGTAGCCGACAACACGGCGCGACCCTCCTTGGACGATGTTCGGAGGGAGACGCTGGCAGTTTGGGAGCAGAACCGCCTGCGTTGCGGTTGGTTCCTGCGCGACGACTTTTCACCCCAAACAGAAGATCAACTGCGCCGATGCCTCAACGTGCTGGCACGCCATGGCGATCGCGCCACATACGTGCAAGCCAGGAAGCTGCTGAAATGTCTCTAACGGAATACCAACGCAGGGTATGCCGTCTGCTGGCAGCCGAACGCGTTGCGCGCGGCGAACGCTACGTGGCCGGTGGAGCGGCCCTCAACGAGATCCTTGCATCTGCCCGCGTGTCTCATGACGTTGATTTGTTCCACGACACGCAAGCAGCCGTACTCAGCTCGTGGGAGCAGGATAAGAAGAGACTCATACAGGCGGGACATCACGTGCGAACGCTGCGCGAGTTCCCAACCTTCGTGGAGGCCGAAGTGACGTTGGGAACCGAGGGCGTTGTGCTGCAGTGGGTCCAGGACAGCGCGTTTCGCTTCTTCCCGCTCATCGAGCACCCCGATTTCGGGCTCGCACTGCACGCGTTCGACCTGGCAACCAATAAGACCCTGGCGCTGGTGGGTCGCGCCGAGGTCAGAGACTGGGTCGACATCATCCATTGCCACGCCCATCTGCAGACCTTCGGTTGCCTGGTCTGGGCCACCTGCGGAAAGGACCCGGGACTCAGCCCAGGATTCATTCTTGAGCAGGCCGCTCGTTCGGCACACTACACCAGGGCTGACTACGAGACACTGGCCTTTGACGGGGACCCACCGGACATAGCCGAACTCGGCCGAACGTGGCGATACATGTTAAGAGATGCTGAAGAAATCGTCGAGCTTCTGCCTGAAGATCGCCTTGGACACTGCGTCCTGGTCCACGGCGGCGAGCTGTTTGACGGTTCGCCCGGCACCCTGAAAGCCGCGTTGGGCAAGAACCAGATCCTTTTCCACGAGGGATCGGTGTGCGGTGCCTGGCCCAGGATTCGCCCATTCCCCTCCACGGCGGGCTGAGGATCCTTCATTCTGAGCTTCTTGTGCCTCTTGGCGGCCATCACCTGCTCTATACAGGGTGAAGGGCGAGATGCGCGGCCCCTCACAACTGCCGGATCCGGAGGAAACGGTTGCTTACCGAGGCCCCCGTTAGGATATTCGTGCGGAACCACGTGCCGTTCGCCGTGACATCCTCGCCGCAGGGCGACCAGACTGTTCCCGGGCCAAGCACATCGGTGTACTCAACCCGGTAGCGCCTCCCCCGTCGGGTGTTCCAGATGATGGTCGCCAGCCGATTCGTATCCACGATTGCAAGCCGAAGCGATGTCACGGCGAACAGTCTGTTGGGGGCTCCCGGCGTCGGAATCGGCAGCTCCTGAATCGCGCTCTGGCCATCGGGCCACCGCCCTTCCCCCACATCAGCCCGCTGCGGCCCGAATGTCACGGCATCCACCAGCGTCCCGTCCGGCAGGAACAGCGCGATGGCCTCGCCCTCGGCGCTCAGCCGCAAGTTCACGTGCAGGTTGGTCCCGACCCAGCCCAACTGCTCATCCGCCCAGACCAGCAGGAATCCCCCGGCCTCGATGGATGCCCCGCCGGGAATGACCACGCTATTCGTCGGGTGCAAGCGGTCGTTCAGCCTGTAACCCGCCAGGTCGATCCGCTCCGGGCCCGCGTTGTACAGCTCGAACCAGTCGTCGAAGTTCCCGTCCGACGGATCGGCCAGCGTGCTCTTGTTGTCCGCCAGCCATTCGTTGATGAAGACCGGCGGCGCGCCGCTCAGGGCGACGTTCGAAACCCCGGGCGTCGGCACGTAGAATACCTGCCGGCTGAACGGATCGCCTTCCGGATACGACCCGTAGGAAGACGCCCCGTTCAAGAGCCCGTAGCTCACCGCGTCCACCACCGTCGTCCGCCCGCCGTTCACCCACGCCAGCACAACGCATCCGGCGCCGCCATCCAGCCTGAACGAGGTGTGGAGCTTCCCTTCGCCGGGCTCGCCGTCCGCCCAGACCAGCAGACGGCTGCCGTTCGTGACCACGGCTCCGGCCGGGAACGCCCACGCCGTCAGGTTGGTGTAGCTGTGGCTCAGGTAGAAGCCGCCCGCACCCAGATCGACCGCACCGCCGTCGGCGTTGTACAGTTCGATCCAGGGATCATGATCCCCGGCACTGTCCGTGATGCCGCCGGCGGCACGGTTGGTCGGCATCACCTCGTTGATCCATACCGTCGGAAACGCCGGCAGCGACGCGCTGACCGAGTTCGGCCGCCCGGGTGTGAACGGCCGTGTCCGGTCGACGGCCCAGTTGCCCACCCGGTTGTTGTCGCGCGTGCCGTCGACAAGCTGAAGGGCACACCCGCCCCCGTCGGCCGCGCGAGGCCACGGCAGATCGTTGCCGTACGTCACCCGGTCGATTTCAACCCATTCGCTGCTTCCGGTCGGTCGCAGCAGCCTCAGTGTTTCCCCGCGGTTGTCCAGCGTGCCGTTGAACGCGCCCACGACCGCCTCGGCATTCGTGTATGCGCCCTGGTAGCCGGCCAGGCTGCCCGCGATCACCACGAAACCCGTCGGCCCGATCATGTTCCCGTAACCGATGTCGGCGTCGATTCCCTCGATCCGAAGCCCGCCCAGGTTGAGCGTATCGGTCGACAAGTTGCGCAGCTCCACGTAGGACGCATACGGAACGGCGGGATGATACATGATCTCGTTGATGACCAGCCTGCCGTCCGGCACGATTTCCTGGCCGGCGTACGACACCGTCGTGCTGTCGCGGCCGACCACCGCCCCGGCGTGATCGTAACCGACCACGTCCAGCGCGTTTGCCCCGGGCTGCAGCCACACCCGGAGTTCCCACCCGGTGAGGGTCGGGTAGTCGACGGCATAGTCGTGTCCGTTGATGCGGATGGCCTCAACGTGTACCGGGGCCGTGCCGGACAGAGTCACCGGGTTGATGCGCGCCGCGAAATCCGCCCCGCCCTGGGTCGTAATCGCAAAGGGGGCCTCGATGGCGGCAAGTCCCGCGAGAACGGCGGCCCTCGCGGTCGCCACGCCCTGCTTGAACGTCGCGGGGTCCCCGAGGTCCAAGCCGTTCATGATGCCCGTGTCGCGAATCCTGTCGAAGTACACGTCGCTGCGCTGCGGAAGCATCGGGCCGTCCGCGACGTCTTTCAGCACCGACCAGTAGACCCGCTTGAATGCCGGCGTGTTGACAAACATGCGGTTTGGAACCGTGTTCCCGGTCGGCCATTGCACCCCGATGCTTGCGAACGCGAGGTCCAGGTCGTGCAACAGCAACTGCGCCCGATCGTGCCGGGGGATGTAGACGTAGTAGTTGTGCGAGTAGGCGTACCCGTACTTGTCCCAGTCTCCGAATAACCCTGCGAGGGCAAAGTAGGATGCCCAGCCCCGGACGTTGACCACGGCCTCGACTCGCTTGATGTACTCGGCGTTCCCCGTCGTGTTCGCCGCCCTGGCGAGCTTGAACACCTGCGCGTAGTCGTCGTTGGGGTGGAGCATGGCACGCTTGACGGAGAGCGCGGCGTACCGCGTCTTCTTCATCCCGAACCGGTTCGTGATCATGCCGAACGCGTCCACGCTGTAGTCGAGGTTCTTGAACACTTCAGGGTCCGCGTCGCCGAACCAGTTGCCGCACAGCTCCGTCGACGGGGGCAGCCAGTCGCTCAGGAACGTCAGCGCACCGGTTCCGAACGCAAAGGCGATCGGCACGGCGCAGCCGGCAGGCTCGCCCACTTCCCGGCACAGCCAGGGCAGGTAGGAGACTCGGTAGTGACCGCCGCTGGTCAGCACCGTCATTTCGTCGCTCCCCAGCACACGGTTCTCCTTCGGCAACTTGACCACGTAACCGGACGCCTTGGCGTTCCCGCGCTCCCTGACGTCCGCGGCATAGACAGCCCTGCGGTTTCCGTAGATGTACGTGCAGTCGACGAGCTGCTTGGAGGTGTAGCCCAGGGTGCTCAGGATGCCGCGGTTGGCCGCCGTGACCAGGATGCGATGGGTTGGCATGCCGATCCCATTCGCCGTCGTCAACCCCCACCCCACGAGGCACTCCGGCGCGGGCGCTCCCGGCGGCACCACCTTCGACGGATAGCGACTGGTCGCGGGCGTTGCCGTGCGGTCAGCCGCATCGATGACGAACGCAACGAGCGCGCCGGACGACTGCCCCGGCAGGACCCCTGTGTAGATCCCATCGCCGGCCACGCCGTCCGCCCCGGCGCCGTCGTCGCGCATCGCGATCGCGTTGGTGGCATAAGACGGGTCCACGCGGTACTTCAGGAGTACGGGGCCAATCCCGTCGGGGTCATGGATGCGACAGGTGACGACAACGCTCGAACCTGCGGGAGGCAGGGTCGGGCTGTGCAGCACATCCGCGATCGCCGGCCCCGCATTTCCCGCATACCGGCTGTTCCGCAAGCCGGGGCTGCCCAGGTTGGCCGGGACGACCAGCTCGCCGGGAGTCGCGCACCAGTAGCCGCGGCACCCCATGAGCAGGTAAGGGAAGCCGCCAAGCCAGCGCACTTTGGCCTGAATCCTGGCCACTGCTCCAGGCTGCGGCGCCGTGAGCATGTTCTTCTGCGCATGATTCTCGAAGAACGGGTAATACCCCGAGAATTCCCCACGGTCACTTGACCGGATGTGGAGGCCCGCCGATCCGGCATGTCCCTGCCCGGCCTCCACGCTGGACCGGTGGTGACTGCCGCGGAATGTCCATCCGCTTGTGCCGGCCTCAAAGCCGTCCGAGAAGTAGGTTGTGGAGCCTGACGTCATGGCGATGTCGTCCACAACGTACTCGCCGGCCATCAGCGCCACGACCTCGAACGGACTGGTGTACGGGCTCGTCCCGTTAAGTTCGGCGCTCCCGTTGGACACCTCATCCATGTAGTCGACGACCGTCCACGGCGCCTTCTGCGTTTCGTCGCTCCCGGCCCAGTTCATGCCCAGCTGGTTGTCGCTGCGCGGATCCCGCAGCTCCAGGCTGCTGCCGCCGCCGTCCGTCCACCGGCCCCAGCCGTCCGCATACGTCACCTCGTCCACGGTCACGAAATCCTGGAAGGGCAGGTCCGGATCCTCGGGACGTGACAGCACCAGGCGTTCGCCGCGGAACGACAGACTGCCGCCGAAGTCGCCCACGGCGTTGGCGGCGCTGAGCTGCGGATACCGCGCCAACAGGTTCGTGAGGTTCGCGGCGATCACCAGGTACCCGGCCGGCGGGATGACCGTCCCCGCGGGAATCGTGAAGTCCACCCCGTCCGTGAAGCGCCAGCCGCCGACGCCGATTGCCGCGACGCCGCGGTTGTGCAGCTCGATGTACTGGTCGCGCTCGTACCCACTGATCGGATGATACATGAGCTCGTTGATGACGACGTCGCGTGCCAGCGGCGGCGCGTTGCGCGCGCCCAGCGTACGCGCCGACAAGGGCTGCAGGCCGGGCATCCCATCCGGATACCGGCCGCACGAAACCGCGTTCGCCTGGGCGGGATACGTCACGCCGTTGACGACCGCGGCCTGATTCGCACTCACCAGGTAAATCCCGCCGCCGCTCATGCTCAAGGCAAACCCAAGCTGGTTGGAGTAAACCAGAAAACCGCGCGGCCCGATCACGGTTCCGTCCGGGATTCTGAACCTGTTGGTGGCCGCGCTGTCGCTGAGCCAACAGCCCGACAGGTCGACGCCCGCGCTGCTGGCGTTGAAGAGCTCGATGGCATCCAGCAGGGGCGGGTCCGTGTGCGCCAGGAACTCGTTGATGACCACGCCCTCGTACCCGTGGCGCACGTTCGCGTCCGGCCGGTTCGGCGTTCCGCCGATGGTACTGCTCGCGGCCCAGGCCCGGACATCGCTCTCGCCGTAGTCGGGCCGGGCCAGCGTCAGCGAGTGTCCGGCGCCGTCCGCGGCCGCCGGCCAGGGGGGGGCGCCGGAGTATGCCGCCTCAAGCAGCAGGGCGCCCTGCCGGTTCCGCAGCCGCACCGTTCCTCCGGCGTTGTCCAGCGCGCCGGCATAAGGCCCGAGCACGTTCGAGATCTCGCGGTAGGCAGCCGGGTCTTGCGCCACGAGCAGGCCGCGGCGCCCGCCCAGCCAGGTTCCGGGCGGGAATGTGTAATCGATCTCGCCGGTCAGCCGCCACCCGCCCACGTCGATGTCCAGCAGTTGCGTGTTGTACAACTCCACGAACTCGCCGCTCAGCCCGTCGCCGCGCCCCCGCGGATGGTACATGATTTCCGAGATAATCACCGGCGTGTGCCTGCTGGAGGGCAGCAGCGCCGGGTCTGGAGCAATGACCGTGATCGTGAAGGCGTTGGTCACCCAGAAACCGTCGGCTGCGTGGGTCGCCATGATCACGATCTCGTACGAGCCGGCGGCGAGCGGCGCGGCCGTCAGGAGTTTGCTCGTGTCGCGAATGGCAAAGTGCGTCGTGTCGCCACGCGCATCCAGGGCATACGCAAAGCCGTCCTGGGACGCAGCGTTTACCATGTTCAGCGTGCCGATCTGCACGCCCGCCGCGGTGTTGGTGGTGAAGGTGCCGGACAGGGAGACGGTCATGGGAGCCGTGACCGCGATCCTGAACGCGTTGGTGACCGCGAAGCCGGGCTTCGCGCCCACGATCTTGAGGGTATACGGGCCGGCGCCGAGGGGCGAACGGATGACCAGGTTGCTCGTGCCGGCGGGAATGTCGAAGTGCGTCGTGTCGCCGCCCGCGTCCAGCGCATACGCGAATCCCGCGCGGTTGGTGTTGACCATGCTCAACCTCCCGACGCGCGTCCCCGCGGGCGCGTTGGACGCGATGCTGTCACCGGTGACGCTGCCGTCCAACGTAACGGCGACATTCGTGACCGCGACGGGCACGCCGAAATCGTCCACCGTCGCGGCCATGTCGATTTCACCGGCCGCCACGATCTGGTAGTAGACCAGCGCGTCTTTGGCGGCCGTGTCGTAGAAGTCGCCCGCGGCGGTGCCGGTCGTGTACAGCGTGGCGCCGTTGACCTTGAAGACGTAGTCGGCGCCCACGCGCTCGATGCCGAGGACATACGGGCCGGCGTACGGCTGCTCGGGACCCGTGTACAGCAGGTAGCTGTCAGTTCCGTCCAGGTACGTTCGAGCGACCTCGAAGCGACAGGCCGGCCAACCATACGGCCGCAGCCGCAACGTATAGGAATCATCGTAGGTGCTGACGTAGCCGGGTTGAGGGACCGCGGAGATCATCAGCCCCAGGAAGCCCCACGCGCCCGACGTCAAGCTGAGCGACTTGACGGTCAGCGTCACGGGATCGGCCGGCGAGCGCGTGTCGCCTGTGCAGTACAGCCCCGCGCCGCCCTGGCCGCGCGGCTTGACCACATCCAGGTCCTTGTCAGTGCCATTCCAGGCGAACGTCACGGTGTCGCTGGGGATGGAAACGTACTTCGTCCACTCGGTCGCGAGGTTGGGGTTCGTCCCAAAATCGTAGAAGCCGGAACGCGCCTGCGCAGCTGCGGCGCCCAGCAGAAGCAGGGCCAGCGGCAGTGTCACGGCGGATGATAGTGGCTTCATGCTCTCAAGCCTGCTTCTCGTGCGATCTTTCGCCCCACGTGCATCGTGGAGCGCGTCCGCCGGGCCCGCCAGATCCTTGCCGGCGGGGCACCAACAGGGATGTCAATGGCGCATCGCGGACTCACCAATAGCGGAAGTAGAAGTACAAGACCGCGAGGGTCACCAGCGCCCACCAAAGCGTCGGGTTGCGCAGGCCATGACCGCGCTGGTCAGCCGGCAGGCGCAAGCTGGCCTTGGTCCAGATCAGACCTTCCAGTTGCGCCGCCGGTTTCGGCTGTGTCCAGAGACTGACCAACGCGCAGACGGCCATGCAGGTCCAGAACACGAGACCGGTCCGGTTCCAGAACGGCGTGAGGTAGCGGGCGAGCTCCGGCGCCAGCAGTGGCGCCAGCTTCTCGATCGCCAGCGACAGGGGAATCGTCAACAGCCCGGCCGTCAAGGCGCCGGCACTGGTCGTGCGCCGCCAGAAGATACCCATGAGAAACAGCGTCGCGATGCCGGGCGTCACATAGCCGTAGGCGCTCAGCAGGTAGATGAACACCGGCTTGTCGGAGTGCCTGACGAGCACGAACGACCACAGGATGCCGAGCGCGAACACGACCAGGGCCATCAACCGCCCGAACCGGACCGCTTGCGCGTCGGTGGCCTGGCGATTGATCAGCGACTGGTAAACGTCCACCGTGAGGATTGTCGAGCAGGCGTTGACCGCGCCGGACAGGTGTGACATCACCGCCGCGATCAGCCCGGCCATGACCAACCCGACCAGCCCGCTGGGCAGGAGGTTCTGGACCAGCGTCGGGAAGGCCAGGTCCGGCTTCGCCAGATTGGGGAACAACTGCGGGGCCAGCAGTCCCGGCACGACGATGATGAGCGGCAGGAAGAACTTGAGGTACTGGGTGAACACCACGCCCATCCGCGCATGCCACTCGTTCCGGGCCGCCAGCGTCCGCTGGACGATGAACTGGTTGGCGGCGCAGTAGAAAACGCTGACGCAGACGATCCCGCCGAGGTACATGGTCCACGGGAAATCCGGGTCGGTGGCCGGCAGGATCAAGTGCCAGGAGCCGGAGGTCGCCACGAACCCTTCCCAGCCGCCCACCGCCCGCAGCGTGGCCCCCGCCAGCACGAGTCCGCCGGTCAGCAGCACGGCCAGCTGGAGCATCTCGGTGTACACCACGGCCCGCAGCCCGCCGGCCACCGTGTAGAGGCCGGTAAACACGGCCATGAGCACGATGCTGATCGCCAGCGGCAGGCCGAACAACGAGTTCAGCGCTACCGCGCCCAGGTACAGCACGGCGCTGACCTCGACGAATACGTACGTGATCAGGATCAGCACCGTGTAGGTCATCCGCACCCGGCCGTCGAACCGTTTCTGGAGGAACTCCGGCATGGTGTAGAAGCCGTTGCGCAAGTAGAAGGGCAGGAACACCCACAGCAGCGCGTTGAACCCGATCAGGATCGCGCCCCACTCGATCACGATCGCCACAAACCCGCGGCTGTAGGCCGTGCCGATGACGCCGATGAAATGGTGGCTGCTGATGTTGGCCGCCACGATACTGCCGCCGACCATCCACCACGGCAGTTTGTCGCCGGCCAGGAAGTAGTCGCGCCGGCTCGCACCCGCCCGCCGGCTCGCCCACCACCCGACCAGCCCAAGCACCGCGAAATACGCGGCGAAAATCGTCATATCCAGCAATGTCAGTTTCATATTATTGAATGGTGCAGACCTCAACGCCGAGCAATCGACCGAACGCCGCCACCGCCGCGCCATGGTCCCCGAGCAGCAACGCGCTGTGGTGCGTTCCACCGGCGCGGGAGTAGGCCTCGAGGAAATCGCCGACCGTGCCGCGCGGACGGACCCACGCGCGGATGATGTCACGCATCGCCGGCTTGAGCGAGGCATCTTCGGCCAGCACCTCCACCGGCGCCACGATCAGCGAGAAGGAGTCGTTCGGCCCCGGCGCCAGGTTGACGAAGACCGCGGACCCCGGCTTCACGGCGCAGGTCAGGATCGCGGGATTGAGCGATCCGCCGCTGAACGGCGGCTTGGCGACCAGGCGCGGCCGGTCGCCGGCCACGGCCGGACTGATCTCGCCCATGTGGGAGAGAAAGAGGCTGTCCCCGCTCCAGTCGGGGCAGAAAACCTCCGTGAACGTGACCTCGCCGAACGCCCTGGCGAGCGCGCCGACCAGGGCCGCCGTCAGGACATCGCCTTCGCCGGCGTACCCGATGCCGCGCTCCATCGCCTTGGAAACCTCGAGGAACGGCATGGTGTTGGCGGGACGGTCGGCCCGGTCGAAGGCCTGGAAATTGACGCTGAAAGCCGAGTGACCGCCCTCCTCCAGGACGCGGCGCAGCCCGAGGCCGACGCGCACGGAGCGCTCGTGCGCCTCCGCGGGGAGGCTGCAGAGGAACCGCGCGCGATCGCCCGCCAACTCACCGGCCACGGCCTCGTCCGTCACCCGCCGGACCGCCTCATCCAGCACCCCGAGGTCGATCTCCCGCACCCCGATGCCGAGCGCGGCCGACAGGATGGCCTCATCGACCTGGAAGTCGCCCATCCCCTTGAACGTCGGCCCGACGCGCAGCGCGCGGGTGCCGCGCAGGGACCGCGCTGCGCAAGCGGCGCGGGCATGCCCGGCGACCCGGTCGAGCGTCCGCGGATCGGAGTCATGACCGGCCACGATCTCGTAGGGCCGGCTGCGCCGCCGCAGCACGGACGCAAGGTCCATGACGCCATGAATGCCATGGTTCTGCATGAGCCGTTCGGGCGCGACGCCGACGCCGAAGCCGGCGTCCATGGTGGCGTCCAGCATGACGATCGGCAGCGACGTGCCGCAAAGCGCCTCAACGGCCTCCAGCGAGGGCGAGTAAGCCAGGTGCAGCGTGACAATGGCATCGACACGGTCTTTCTCGAACTGCCGCACGGCGTCCGCGAACTCCCCCGCGACGCGGCAGATCGGGGCGCGCCGCACGGCGATCCCCCGCGCCTCAAGCCCCGTGACCAGGCGTTCCTGGTAGCCGGCGAAGCTCTCGCGGCAGGCGGGCAGCACCTCGTCATAGAGCATCAGGTAGAAGGGCAAAAGCCCCACGCTTGGCTTGGCTTCCAACGTCATAGGACACCGTCCTGTTTCGTGCCGTAGTTGTTCGCTGCCACCGACCGGAACAGCCGGTCGGCGTTATTGAAGAACAGGTCCTCGAGCGCGCGCGTTCCCAGGCCGGCCCGCTCCGCCGCGAGCCGGATGCCGCGCAGCTGCTCGTAGAAGAAAGTCGTGAAGGTGACGGCGCGGTTGGCGTCGTGGATCGTGGTGCCGATCGCGTAGTCCTCGCCCATCAGGTAGGCGTATTGGTCGTTGACCTCCACCGACTTGCCGCGCAGCAGGGCAATGGGGGCATCGGACCCGAACAGGATGCGGTCGCGCGGGAAGTTGCGGAAGGCGTGCTCCAGCACGCCCTCGTGATTGACCATGGCGGTGTCGAGGTAGGCGTTGGGACAGGCGGCGATGCCGGCGAGGAACCCCAGGGCGTTGCGCAGGTAGTAGGCGCGGCCGATGTGCGCGAACACGAGCCGGGCGCGCGGATAGCGGCGGCACAGCTCGACCATCTGCGCCTGGTTGACGGGGTCGGCCAGGCGCCCCGGCCGCGGAATGTGGACGGTGAGCGCCAGCCCGAGCTCATCGGCCACCGCCATGTGCGCCGCGGGCAGCATGTCGTGCAGCGTGACGTCGCCGGTCGCCTTGCCTTCGACGAAGTCCGGGTACGGCTTGAACCCGACGAGCCGGTTCGCCTCGACGCGCCGTCGCACCGCCTCGGCCGAATCGCCCGGCGCGACCAGCGCCATCCCGTGGAAGCGCCGGTTGTCCGAGACGCGCCCCGTGTAGGCCGCCGAGGCCTCGCGGTCGCTCTCGGGGCCGGGGTGGCCGAAGCTGTTCGCGTGGATTTTCACCCCGGGGAGGGCGGCGGCGGCCCACGCCACGTAATCGGACGGAGCAAAGGCGCCGCCGAACTTCCCGTAGCAGTGCCGGGCCGGGAACGTCGCACCCGGCACGAGGCAGGAGCGGTCGAAGAAGTGTACGTGGGCGTCGAAGATCCTGCCCGGCAGGAATCCGCGCAGTTCCCGATCGTAGAAGCGGCGGTCCGTTTCCTGGAAATCGATGTTCATCGCGCACCGGCCTCTTGGAGGCTGAGTGCCCCTTGTTGACTATCGGGTTCTGCCGTCGCGAAATCGAGTCCGGCCCCCATCCCGGCCAGCATGGCCGCCCCGCGCGCTCCCGCGGAGCGGCCGGCAATCGTGACGGCCAACCCGGTGATCCCGGCGACGATCTCCGGCCACACCGGGCTCCGCGAGGGTCCGCCCACCATGACCGCTTGCTCGAAGCGCAGGCCATGCGGCCTCAAGGCAACGAGTTTCTCGTTCACCAGCCGGGCAGCGCCCTCCATCACGGCGCGGCTGATGTCGGCGCGCCCGGCGCGCGGCAGCCGCGGCGGCTCGCGCAGGTCGATCGTCAGGCCGCCGGCGCCCGCCTCGGCCTGCGCCGCCAGGTCATTGAACACGCGCATCGGCTCCGGTTCATCCGGCGCGATGGCGTGTGCGATGTACCAGTCGATCGCCCGGCCGATGCGGGGCACGGAGAACATCCCCGCCCACGGACCGCCGCCGGCCGACAGAAACGGATCGCAGAGCATGCCGGCCTGCAGGATGAGATCGCGGTCCGGATGCGGGATAAGACCCACCCACGACGTGCCGCAGGACAGCATCAGTCGGCCGGGCGCGACCACGCCGACGGCAAGCGCGGCCGCCGGGTGGTCGAAGCTGCCGGTGACCACGAGGGTTCGCGCGGTCAGACCCGTATCGCGCGCAGCCTGAGCGGTCAGCGGCCCGATGGCCATGCCGGAGCGCGTCAGCGGCGAGAGCTTCGACAGCGGGATGCCCAGCAGTTTGAGCAGCGGCGGATGGTAGGCGCCCCGGACCTGGTCCTGCAGATGAAAGGTAGTGGCCGTGGAATGATCCATGCGCCAGAGACCGGTCAGCCGGTACAGCAGCCAGTCCGTATCCATGGCGTAGTGGTCAGCTGTCCGGAAGAGCTCCGGTTCGTGCTCGCGCAGCCAGGCCAGGTGCGCCAGGGGAAAGCTGTCCACGCAAGGCCAGCCGGTGATCCTGGCGAGTGCGGCGGACGAGAGGCCGCGCAGCGCCGCCGGCGGGTCCAGTTCCGCCCGCCGATCCATCCAGTTGATGACCGGCGTGAGCGGTTGCCCGCGCGCATCCGTCAGCAGGGTGTTTCCGGACGCGCACGCCATGGCGAGCGCCGCCACGTCGGCTGGCGCGGCAGCCGCCAGCTCGCGAATGACGCCGCAGACGGCCCGGTAGTGCGTCTCCGGAGCGACCTCAACCCAGCCCTCGCGCGGCTGAAGCAAGCCGGTCTTCGCCGTCGCCTCGGCCAGGACCTCGCCGTCACCGCGCATCAGGACCCCTTTGATGACGCTGGTGCCAAGGTCCAGGCCGATCAACAGCTGCTTCTTTTCCGCCACGCCGGCAGCGTTCCGGATCACGGCCTTCATTCCCGCGTCTCCGAGTTCCTTATCATGACTCCCGTCACACGTCCCCCCTCCCCCGCGCCGCCATCAAGCGTCGAGCCGGCACACCTGCCCTTCCGCGTGCGACGTCAGCGCCGCCGTGAAGAGGCGGTGGCTCAGCGCCGCCTCCCCGGGCGTAACGCACCCCGCGAATCCGCGGATAGGCGTGCCGTGCTGCCATTCATGCAGGTAAGCGGCCCACATCTGCAGGATCGAGTCCGTGAACCCGAACTGGAAGATGTTCCCCGTGACGGTTTTGAACGCCGTCTCGTGACCGGTCTGGATGCGCCCCCACACCTGCTCGCCGCGCTCGCACGTCAGGAGGTCAAGGGTATCGGCCGCGGCGCTCGACCAGCGGGCGGACGCCCGGGTTCCCAGGATCTCGACGTACCAGTTGTTCTTCTGTCCCGGCGCGATGCGCTGCGTCTTGATCGTCCAGGGGAAGGGGTCTCCACCCCCGGCGCGAACCGTTTCACACAGCAGCGTTGCGTTGTCCCACGTCAGGCACGGGACGCGGTTGCCCGCGCCGTCCGGCCGCTCCTTGACGATCTTGCTGAGGATCGCGCGGACGTTGCGGGGGCGCCAGCCGGCGCGAAATCCCAAGTGGCAGGCGTGCATGCCCAGGTCGCCCATGACCCCGTACGCGCCGTTGAACTCGATCCGGCGCTTCCAGTTGATCGGCTTCTCGGCATCGTAGTCGCTGGAGTGCAGGAACCCCGTGTTGGCCTCGATAATGTCGCCGAAGGCCGCAGCCTCGAGCATCGCGCCGATGCGCTGCACGGCCGGAAAGAAGGGGGACTCCGAGCTGCAGCGCGCAAAGACGCCGGGGTGCTTCGCCAGGGCCGCCTCGATACGAAGGTTCGCGTCGAGGTCGATGCCGAAAGGCTTCTCCCCCATCAGGTGCTTGCCGGCCTCGATGGCCGCGGTGTAGAACTCGGCGTGCAGGTGATGCGGCACGGCGATGTAGACGGCCTCCACAGCCGGGTTGCCGAGGAGCTCGCGGTAGTCGGCCGTCTCCTGCCGGACGGAGGCAAAGCGCTCCGCGAACCAGGCGCGCAGCGCGGGATTCGTGTCGCAGACGGCGACAATCTCGGGGCGGACATCGGCATCCGCGAGGTGGCACCAGCGCGCCGCGGCGCCGGCGAATTCGCGCCCCATCAGGCCGCACCCAACGATGCCGAACCGCACGGTCCTCATGGCGCCACCTCGCTGAACGGCAGGGACAGGGCCTCCGCCACCGGTCGGCAGGTCAGTTGCCCCCGCCACGTATTGAGCCCCTTGCGCAGCTCCGGCAGCCGCCGCAGGGCCTCTTCGCCGCCGAGGTTGGCGAGCTTGAGCGCGTAGGGCATCGTCGCATTCGTCAGCGCCTGCGTGGCCGTCCGGGCGTACGCGCCCGGCATGTTGGTCACGCAGTAGTGGACGACGTCCTCCTCGACGTACACCGGGGCATCGTGCGTTGTGGGCCGCGACGTTTCGGCGCAGCCGCCCTGGTCGATGGCGATATCCACGAACACCGACCCCGGCTTCATGACGCGCAGCATGTCGCGCCGCAGGAGCTTCGGCGCCTTGGCCCCGGGCACCAGCACAGCCCCGATCAGCAGGTCCACCGTCGGCAGGAGTTCCGTGAGGTTCTGCTCGTTGCTGTAGAGGGTGTGCGCGCCCTGGTGAAGGGAAATGTCCAGGAAGCGCATCCGCTCGAGATCCACCTCGAGGATGGTCAGGCTGGCACCGAGGCCGGCGGCCATCCGCCCCGCGTTCACGCCGGCCGTGCCGCCGCCCAGCACCAGCACGTTGCCGGGCAGGACGCCGGGCACGCCGCCCAGCAGCACGCCCTTGCCGCCCGTGGCCCGGCTCAGGTAGTGCGCGCCCACGATGGCGCTCATCCGCCCCGCGATCTCGCTCATCGGCTCCAGCAGCGGCAGCCGGCGCCCGACTTCGACGGTTTCGTAGGCGATGCCCGTTGTGCCGCTGTCCAGCAGCGCCTTCGTCAGCTCGGGCGCCGCGGCCAGGTGCAGGTAGGTGAACAGCAACAGGTCGGGCCGCAGGTAACTGAACTCCGCAGGCAGGGGCTCCTTGACCTTGATGACCAGCTCCGCCGCCCAGGCCTCGGCCGCCGTCCCGACCAGCGTCGCGCCGGCCTCGCGGTAGCGTTCGTCGTCGTAGCCGCTGCCGAGGCCCGCGCCCCGTTCCACCAGCACGTCGTGGCCTGCCTGCACCAGCTCCCGCACCCCGCCCGGCGTGCAGGAGACGCGGTTCTCCTTGACCTTGATCTCCTTGGGAACTCCGATCTTCATGCCACACCCCCCAGTGCGTCACGCAGCACGCTGACCACGTAGTCGATGACGGCGCCGTCGGCGATCAACGGCAACTTCAGCAGGGCCACCGGCGGAGTCTGCGCCTTGTAGGTCTGGACGCTGATATCCAGGCCGCGGCGGCCTGCCGCCTTGACAAAAGCATTCGCCCCCGCCAGATCGGCGAAACGCAACGTGGTCATGTGCCGCCAGCCGTCCACCCCCGTGATCAGGCGCGGGAACTCCGCGGCCAGCTCCCGCAGCCGCGCTTCGAAGGCCATGCCCAGCGCCGCCGTGACCGCGGCGTTGGCCTGCGCCCACTCCATGGTGACGAGGTAGGCCAGCGAGGCCAGTTCCTCCTGCCCGTTTGTCACCAGCGCACCGAACTGCGGCATGACGTCCAGGGCCGAGCTGAACAGCAGGCGCGAGGCCGGGTACTCCCCGCCGGGGAAGCCCTTGCCGATGGCCACGCAGGACGGCTTGAGCCCGTACTCGCGAAACAGGTAGAGCTGCGGCGCCCAGAGGCACGACTGGATCTCGTCCGCAACGGTCGGCACGTCATGCTCCCGGCAGAGCGCGTATGCGTGTTGCAGGAACTCCGGCTGCAGCAAGCGCCCCCCGTAGTTCATCATCACGATCTCGTGAAAGAAAGCCGCGATCTTGGACCCATCCCGCTCAAAGGCCTCGAATGCGCGGTCCAGGTCGTCGATGCGGTTCGGCCGGATGGGGACGATCCGCCAGACGTTGGCCGCCTCGAGTGCCGCGTGCAGCTCCGGCCACATCCCGCGCATCAGCTGGGTCAGCACGGTGGTCCCGTGATAGTTCGCCTGCAGCCCGCCATCGTCGTTGCCCATCACCAGGATCACCGGCGCCCGGCCGGCGTACTTCGGTTCCGGCAGGTCCGGCTCCATGCGCAGGAACCGCGCGAGCGCCAGTTTCAGCGCGGCCTCGGCCGCCAGGCTGCCCGTTTCCAGGTTCAAGACACGGTTCAGCACATACAGGTCGTCCTTGCGGGAAAGCACCTCCGCCAGGCCGCCGGCATCGCCGCGCGCCAGCCCGTTCGCCGTGCGCACGAGCTCCTCTTCGAGCCGCCGCGTGATGAACCCGCGCGTGTTGTTATGCGTGGCGTTGGGAATGCCGAGCGCCCGCGCGCGGTCCACGAGCCCGTACCCCGGAAACGCGTGCCCGAGCGGTGCGTGGTAGTGCTCGCTCTTGGCGACCAGATGGAGCCGCCCGCCCTCGCCGATGCGGTAGTGCCCGAACGCGCTCAGCGGCGAAGCCTCAACCCGCGTGGCACGCACGAACGCCGCCGACCCCGCACCCGCCGCCGTGTGCGTCAGGGGCGCATCCAGCACAACCTCCCCGACGCGTTCCAGTAGACCGGCCAGCCGGGACTGCAGCGCGCGCGGGTAGAAGTCCACGGGCTCAACGGCCGCGGCCGCCGCCGAACTCGATCCGACAAACACGGCGCGCGCCGCCTCCGCCGCGTTCGTGTACTCGCGGCCCAGCAGGTCCGCCAGCGACCGGATAACCGGCACGAAGGCGCTGGGTGCTGTCTCATTCACGGTTTCGCCCCTTTCAATCATGCCGCCGCACGCTTCACAGCGCGTACTGCGGAATCTTCAACAACTCGCCACCCTTGAGCGCCGACTGGTGCGCCACGATGCCGCCCACCGTCATGTTGAGCGCCAGGACCACATCGACGATCGGCTTGCGGTTCCGCAGAATCGCGTCCACGAAGTCGCTCATGAGGTAGCCGTGCGACCCGCCGTGCCCCCCGGGGTCGACGCCGGGCGGCAGGGGCGACCGGTCGATGTTCAGTTTGCCCTCGTCGTACTTCTGCCCGTACACGCGACCGCGTTCGCCCCCGGCCGTCGGGATTTCCCACGTCACGGCCATGCGCGACATGCCGCCCTCGCTGGTGCGGAACAGGGCGATTTCGGTCCCGAAGGGGTTCTTGTAGTCGTTGTTCTCCGGGCGCAGGTGCGGCACGGCGCTGGGCATGGCCATGCACGACACCTCGGTGAAGCTCCCCCCGGTGACGCAGACGTAGTAGGCGTTCGAATGGGTCGGATACCACTGTGGCGGCAGCCCCTTGCGCCACCCATTGACATCCACGTTCTTCGTCTGCGGGTTGTAGCCCGTGAGGGGGGTGGGAAAGTAATGAAAGTACTCGCCCTCGGAGTAGACAAGCTTGCCCAGCTGCCCCGCCTGGTACCGCTGGCGCCACGCGTGCAGATCCGGGTGGAAACACGAGGTCTCGAACATCATGTACTTCAGCCCGCTCTGCTTCACGGCCGCGCACAGCCGGTCGGCGTCCTCGAGCGAGCCGAAGCACGCCGGCACGGCGGAGGCGACGTGCTTCCCGTGCTCGAGGGCCTCGACGGCAAGCCGCGCGTGGCTGGGCGCGTCCGTGGCAATGAACACGGCCTCAAGCCGGTCGTCCTTGAGCAGTTCCTCGCACGACGGGTAGGTCTTCTGGCACCGGCACGCCTTCGCCAATTCGGCGCAGCGCGAAGGAATCAGGTCGGTGACGGCCGCCACCTCGACATTCGGGTGATCCTGGAAGCCGAACGCCGCGCCGAACTGGCAGGTGCCGTATCCGGCGATGCCGACGCGGATCTTCCGGTCGGAAAACGGCTGCCAGCCCTTGGGCGCGGCCGCAGCAGCCTGCGTCTGATCGAAGCCCGGTATGACCTTGCCGCTGGCATCCACCGGCGCTTTGGCGGGCTCCGCTCCGTGCGCGGCCGTTACACCGCCCACGCCCAGAACAGCCCCGGCCGCCCCCAGCCATCCGACAAACTCCCGCCGTGTCAGGCCCGCTTGTTGACTCTCGCTCATCGCGTCCTTCCTCCTTCGCGCCCGTGCGCCGCGCCAGCGGCTGACCGTTGGCTGGCACCGGATCACCGCTTGCCGGGCCCCTCCGCCCGCATCCCGGCAAGCGCCACCGCGTCTTTCATGATGCGACAGTAATCCTTTGCGCGGCGGACGGGCTACCCCCATTTGCGAACAGTGTTTGTCCTTTTTGCGCACGCGGAGCGGGCGCGCGGCCGAAGGTCTGGACACGCCTGCCCCCCGCGGACGCAGGGGGGGCTATAACGGCGGGGACCGCCGTCTCCACGCCTCGTCGCCCACCCGCGCGATGCCGACGGTCGTCCCCGACCGTTATGTGCATGGAAGCCCCCTGCGTTGAGGCGTCTGGCTGCTAGCCCCGCCTTCTCCGAAGGCGAGGGCGGATGCTTGTGGGAAGACAGGCCGCGCACATGCCGCCGCCGGGCGCTGGGCCTCGGAGAGGCACGCGCGACGTGGAGCCCGGCGCCTGGTTGCACATCCAAGCGCAGATGCGCCCCTTTGCCGCCCGGGCGTCAGGGCCGCGACACGAACCGGTAGGAACCCGCTCCGACCTCGTAGACCGCTGCGCCTGCTTCCATGCGCAGGAACTTCACCGCGTCCGCCTGCGCCGCCGGCCGGCCGGACTCCGTCACGGAGGCCGCGTCGCCGGCGGGCACATGCACCGTGGCCACCGTGTTGGCGGGAATCGTGACGTCCAGCAGCAGCCGGTCCCCCTCGCGCTTCCAGTTGCTGACAATCGCCCCGAGGGGGTGGCGGTAGCTGGCCTTGACCCAGGTCAGCGGCTCGGCGCCGGGGCCGGACGCCGCCGGCAGCCGGGGCCGCAGCCGGATGCGCCGGTACCCCGGGCCCTCCGTGTCCACGCCCGCCAGTTCGCGAAAAGCCCACGACATGACCGCGCCGAAGGAGTAGTGATTGAAGCTGTTCATGCCGGCATTCTGGTTGCCGCCAGCCCCGTTGAAGCCAAACTCCTTCGTGTAGCTGTCCCAGCGCTCCCACACCGTGGTGGCGCCGTTGACCACCTCGTAGCCCCAGGAGGGATAGCGCCGGCTCTGGAACAACCGCACGGCCAAGTCGTGGTGCCCGTGCTGCGTCAGCACGTCCAGCAGCACGCGCGTGCCGAGAAAGCCGGTGGCCATGCGGTCGTCGTTCTTCCGGATCATTCCCGCCAGAGCGGCGGCGATACCCGCCGTCAAGTCCTCTGGGATCACGCCCACCCACAACGCCAGGGCCTGCGCGGTCTGGGTGGCCACATCCAGGCTGCCATCCGGCCGGATGTGCTGCCGGCGGAACGCCTCGCACACCTGCCCGAACAGCGCCCGGTAGGCGGCGGCGTCCGCGGTGGCGCCAAGCGCTTCGGCCATTTCGGCCATGAGCCGGGCGTCGAGCGCGTGGTAGCACTGGTCGATGTACGCAATGGGGGTGGGCTCGTTCACGTTGAGCCAGTCGCCCCAGTCGTTGCCATCGGTCGCTCCCTGCAGCTGCGGATCCCGCTGCCGGCGCCACGCCATGAACCGGCGCATCGACTCCCAGTGGCGCGCAATCACGCGCGTGTCCCCGTAGACCTGCCAGACGGTCCACGGGCAGATGATGCCCGCATCGGTCCACGCGGTGCCGTACGTCGCGCCCGGCTTGCCGTGCGCCATGGGATAGGGAGCGTAATCGGGATAGGGCCCGTCCGCGCGCTGCGCCTCCTCGACATCGTCGAGCCACTTGGTGAAGAACGCGGCCACGTCGGCAAAGCGGGCGGCCGTGCCCGCGTAGACCTGGGCATCCCCCATCCAGCCCAGCCGTTCGTCCCGCTGCGGGCAGTCGGTCGGCACCTCCAGGAAGTTGGCGCGCTGCGTCCAGAGGGCGTTCTGCCCGAACCGGGTCATGACCGGGTCGCTGCACGCGAACGCGCCAACCAGCGGCATGTCGTTGTGCAGCACGAGCCCGGTCACGGCCTGCCGGTCGGGCCGGCCAGGCAGCCCCGAGAGCTCCACGTATTGAAACCCGTGGTACGTGAAGCGCGGAATCCACGTCTCGCCGCCGGGGTCGCCGCGGAGGGTGTAGAAATCCGTGGCCCGGGCCCGGCGCAGGTTCTCGGTCATCAGGCGCCCGTCGGCATGCAGCATCTCGCCGTAGCGCACCTGCACGCGGGCGCCGGCCGGGCCCCTGACCTTGAGCCGGATGACACCGGCGAAGTTCTGGCCGAGGTCGTACACGTGAACGCCGGGCGCGGGTTCGGTCACACGCTGCGCCGGCAGCTCCGCCACGACGCGAATGGGCTGCGCGGCATAGGCCTGCAGGCGACCCGGCCGCTGAAAGCCGAGCTCGACCTCGCGCGCGCCGCCCGGCTCGAAGAAGGGAACTTTCAGACTCCCGTTCTCCCCAGCCGGGATCGCGGTCTCCCACCCCTCCGCCGCGTATCCGGGCCGGTCCCACCCCGTCAGTTCCAGCCGCGCGTCATAGCTCTCGCCCATCAGGAAGTCGGCCTCCCGGTGCGGGCCCTTGTCCGTCACTTGCCAGGACGCGTCGGTGCCGATCGTCTCGCGCGACCCGTCCGCGTACTCGACCTCCAGCTGCAGCAGCAGAGCCGGCGTTTTACCGTACAGGTTGCGACCCAGTTTCTGCGGCCCGTAGCCGCAAAGCAGCGCATACCCGACGTACCCCGCGTACCAGCCGTCCGCGACCACCGCGCCGATGGCGTTGGGCCCCTGCCGCACCATGGCTGTCACGTCCCAGGTCCGGTAGTAGGCGCGCTTCCGGTAATCGGACCAGCCCGGCTGAAAGAAGGTGTCGTCCACGCGCCTGCCGTTCAGATGCAGGTCGCAGATGCCCAGCGCGGAGGCGAACAGCGTGGCGCGCACGACCTTGCGGTCCGCCGAGAACGCCTTGCGGTAGTGCCGCGCCGGCGGCAGGTACAACGCAGCGGACTTTTCAGGCAGCCGCTGCCCGTCGCGAAACGAGATCCACTGCGCCTTCCAATCCTCGGGCGCGAGCAGCCCCATGCGCCAGCGGGCCGGTTCGCTCCAGGGCGAAACCTCGCCGTCACGATCCCACACCCGCACTTTCCAGAAGCAGTCCGCCCCCGAGGTCAGCGGCCGTCCGCCGTACTCGATCTGCATGGACGCGCCGCTCTCGACTTTGCCGCTGTCCCACAGCAGCCCGGCCTGGGCCGGCGTCCCGCTCCAGGGCAGGCGGAACCGGGGCGCGGCCAGCGCGGCCGGCGCAGAGGCCACCTGGATCTGGTATGCCGTCTGCCGCTCGCCCCGCCGGTCGGATTCCATGGCCCAGCTCAGCCGCGGTCGCGCCGCGTCGATACCAACCGGCTCGCTGAGGTACTCGCAGCGCAAGTCACGCACCGCGGCCGCGCGCGCCCCCTGACTCAGCCCCACCCAGATGGCACATGCCACCAGCGCTTGTGTTCGGTATTTCGTATGCATATCTGCTGACTCCTGCGCCTTCCCCCTCGCGTCACACTGGCCTGAAACATGCAACGGCGCTTCACGGGACGCGCAGCGAGGGCGCGCCCGTCAGCCAGCCGAGAGAGGCGAGGAACTTGTCCGTTTCGATGAGCGTCTGCGTGAACCACGGCGCCGCCGCGGCGTCCTTATTGAAGAAACCATGGCCCGCTCCGGGATACACGCGGGCCTCGCACCGGACACCCGCCTGCTGCATGGCTGTCTCGAACTTGCGCAGCACATCCACCGGGATGAGCTTGTCGCCGTCACCCAGGAAGACGATGGTGGGCGGGGCGTCCTTCGTCACGTTGTGCGCCGGCGAGAACTCGCGATAACGCTCGCCCACGCGCGCGTGCCCCCACTGGCTCGGGCCGTTGTCGAAAACGGGATTGAACAGTACCAGCGCGTTCGGCCTGCACGAAACCGCCAGGTCGTCCTGCGGATCGTCCAACCCGGGCACGAGGCCCGTGAAGGCGGCCAGGTGCCCGCCCGCCGACCCGCCTGCCGCCGCGATGCGCTGCGGGTCGATGCCCAGCTTGGCGGCCTGGGCGCGGACGTAGCGCAGGGCCGACTTCGCGTCGTGGCAGCAGACGGTCGGCGGCCCCTTGTCGCCGGCCGGGATGGTGCGGTACTCCACACGCACGCCGACCAGGCCACGCGTCGCGAGGTACTCGCTTTGCTTGAGGAACTGCGTCGGGCTCCCGCCCACCCACCCGCCGCCGAAATAGAAGACGATCGCCGGCCGCTTGTCCGTCGGCAGCCAGTTCGCGGGCTTGTCGATGTACAGCTTCAGCTCACGCCCCCCACCGCGCTTGTAGATGAGCATGTCGGCGGCTTGCGCGGACAGCGTCTCGCCCGCGCCCGAGGCCGACGCGGCGACCAGCAGGCTGGCCGCCAGGTTCACAAACGTGCATCTCATGGCTGAGCCCCCCTACCCTTCTTCTGGCCCGCCGGCTTCGCCCCCCTGGCGGGCGGCGTCCAGTCGGCGGGCTTCGGCTCCGCGACGGTCAGCGCCGCCGCATCGCCGAACTCGCGTTGCTGCGCCGCCAGCAGAGCCAGCAGCTCGCGCACCTTGCCAGCGTGTTCGGGCCTTTCGGCGAGGTTCGTGATCTCGTCCGGATCGGCCTGCAGGTCGAAAAGCTGGGTACGGTTGACGAGCGGGTACCGGATCAGCTTCCAGCGCGTATCGCGGATGGCGCGCTGGACATTCCGGTACCCGAGCAGGATGCTCGCCCGCGCGGGCAGCGCCGGATCGCGCAGCACGGCGCTGACATCGAGCCCCTCGCTGGCCTTCGGCGCGGGAACGTTGCAGAGCTTGCCCAGCGTGGGGAACACGTCGAACAGGTAACACATGGCCTCCGTCCGCCGGCCGGCGGGCAAGCCGGGGCCGGCGACGATGAGCGGCACGCGCATGGAGTGTTCGTAGCAGTTCTGCTTGCCGATGAGCCCGTGGCTGCCACGCGCCACGCCGGAGTCGGCGGCGAAGACGATGAACGTGTTCTTCGCGAAGGGCGAAGCCTCCAGCGCGTCGAGCACGCGGCCGATCTGCGCATCGAGGTAGGAGATGTAGCGGTAGTACTCGGCGTTGAAGGCGCGCACGTTCTCCGCCGTGCGCGGCCAGGGCAGAAGCCCCTCGTCGCGGATGGTCATCTCCCCGTTGTCCCACGGATGCTGCGGGAGAGAATTGGGGGGCAGCGGCTGCTTGTCGGCTTCGTAGCTGACAGGGAACCCCTCCGGCACCACGTGCGGATCGTGCGGCGCATCGAACGGCACGTAGCAGAGAAACGGGCCGCCCTTGTGCTCGCGCATGAACCGGATGGCCTCGTCGGCGAAAACCTCGCAGGCGTGCTTCGGCGCGAGCTGCGCCTGGGTGAGCTTGCCATCGACAAGGTCACTGAGCTGCGCCTTGAGCGGATTGGTCATGCCGCCCACGAACACCGACCGGGCCTGCTGAAAGCTGGCAGACAGGGCTGCGCTGCCGTTGTGCCACTTGCCGCTCATGAAGGTGGTGTAGCCGGCCCGCCCGAAGGCAGCGGGCCAGGTCTCGTCGCGCTTCAGGCCCTCATCGACGCGGAAGAGCGGCTGCCCCGACAGCAGCATGGCGCGCGACGGCACGCATGTGGCGCCCTGCAGGCCGCCCTGCATGTAGGCGCGGCTGAAAGCGACCCCCGCCTTCGCCAGCCGGTCGAGGTTCGGCGTCCGGATGGCGGGGTTGCCCAGCGCCCCAATGGTGTCCGCCCGCTGGTCGTCGGCAAAGAGGAAGAGGACATTCGGCCGGGCTTCGTCCGCGGACCGCGCGGCCAGCGGCGCCAGCAGCAAAGCGGCCAAGGCAATGATCGTCCGGGGTTGCGTCATGGCGTCTTTCCTCCCGTGCAGACGAAGCAGCAATCCTGCCGGCGCATGGCGGCGGCGAAGGGAACCATTCCCTGCTCCTGCAACTGCGCGAGGGACGAGGGCCAGCGGGGCATGGCCGCGGTGCGGCCGGGCGTCGCCAGCACCTTGGGCCCGAACCCGAGCACGCAGGGGGCGCCGGCAACGGGACCGGCTGGCAGGCGCTCGCAGAGCCGGTTCTCGGCGTAAACCCCGCCGGCGAAGATGAAGACCACCTCGGACACCGGCCGGCTCGTGGCGACATACCCATCCTTGGCAACCAGGGGCAGGGCCTTGCCGGCGGCATCCAGCGCCGTAACGGCGTCGGCCCAGTGCGGCTGGCGTGCCCGTATAACCTTGGGGGGCAGACCGCCGAGGCGAATGCACTGGCGCAGCACCTCGCCGGCGCCCGCGGCCGGCCGGATCTCGGAAACCACCGTCCCGGCTGCATCCGTCCGCGTGAAATCCAGGGCGAAGTTGCTGGTGAGGACCGCAGCCGTGTCGGCGGTGAGATGGGCCCGCAGGCTGACGAAACCCAACTGCCCGTGGAAGGTGCAGCACCAGGTCGCCTCCTCGATGCGGCCTTCGAAGCCGACAGGACCCGCCGCATCGCAGAGGATGTGGCGATGCCCGAAACCGCCCGTCGGCGCCTGGTTCTGCAGCAAGTGGTTGTGCAGCGTGCGCTCGGCCATCGCGAAGTAGCACCCCTTGCCGGTGACCCGTGCCAGCTCCAGGTTCAGGCGCAGCCAGTCGGCGATGGCGCAGCCCTCGTCCCGTTCGAACGCCACCCGGCACTTCTCCAGGATGCCGCCGGCGGGATTCACGTAGCCGCCCTCCACCAGCGCCGTCCAGCGTTTCTCGACGCGTTCCAGGTACTGCGCATCCTTCGTCGCCTCGTAGAGCAGCAGCAGCGACACCTGGTTGCAGAGCATGCCGTGGGCGTGGTCGATGGGCAGGCGGTCGAAGGTCTTGTAGAACGCCGCCATCTTGATGGCCGTGTCGAGGTATTTGCGCTCGCCGGTAAGCGCGCGGAGCTTGACCAGGCCCTCCATGGCCGGGAAGTAGCACGTCACGTAGCCCGCGGCGTAGGTGTCCCCGCCGGTGTACTCGGCCAGGCGCGCCGGGTCGGCAAAACGGGGAACAAGGCCCACGTAGAAATCGCCGAGTTTCCGGGCGGTCACCAGCAGGGCCACAGCGTCGAAGGCGCGGGTCGCCTCCACCAGGCCGCACAGCAGGCGGGCATTGCCCCACAGCGCCGGCATCATGGCGCCGCCCCCTTTGCCCGTGAAGTCGATGGGCTGCTGCCAGTCGATAGTCCCGGAAGCAGCGAAGTAGCCGCCCGAACGCTGGTGTTTCGGCACGTCCGCGAGCAACTCCTTGAGCGCGGGGTGCACGTCGTAAGACCCGCTCGAGTTCAACGCCATGATCTCGATGAAGCGGCCCGAGATATCGCCCGAGTAGTTCTTGAAGGGCCGGTTCTGGATGTGGCCCCACTTCTCGTCGAACTCCGATACCCGCTCGCCCGTGAGGTCGGCGCGCAGCCAGGCCAGGGAATCGTAGGGCGCGGCGCGAAAGCGGCCGATGGAGGCTTCGGCCGCCGCACCCACCTCGCCGCCAAGGCTGACACTGCCGCCGGCAGGCGCATCGCCGCACCGCGCGGCCAGCGGGATCACCAGCAACACCGCGCAAATCCCGACCGTCTGTTTCAGGTTCATTTCGTTTTCCTCCCACCTTTGCCCCGCTTTCCGGCGGGAAGCGCGCCGTTGCCCCTGTTGGGCGTCGGCATGGGCGCGTTGACTGCCTTCCGCCAGGCGCTCATTTTCGCCGAAAGCACCTGCACCCTCTCGGGCATCTGCGCCGCGAGGTTGGTCCGCTCACCCAGGTCGTCGCGCAGGTTGTAGAGTTCGAATCGGTGGTCCTCGAAGAACTCCATGAGCTTCCAGTCGCCGGCCTGGATGGTCCCCACGGGCGTCGTTCGCCACTGGTTCTGCCCGATGCCGAGGTAGCCGGGGAAGTGCTGGTAGATCGCCTCGCGCTGCAAGCTCGCGTTCCCGTCGCGCAGCAGCGGCACGAGGCTCACGCCGTCGAGCGTGTGGTTGGCCGGCGCCTTCGCCCCGGCGATCTCCAGAAAGGTGGGGTAGAGGTCCACATGGATGACAGGCACGTCGGTGGTCGACCCCGGCTTCGTCACGCCGGGCCAGCGCACGATAAACGGCACCCGTGTGCCGCCTTCGTAAAGGCTGCCTTTGCCGCTGCGCAGCGGCGCGTTGTCGGTGATGCCGTGGGCCTTCGTGATCCCTTCGCCCGCGTAGCCGCCGACGCCACCGTTGTCGCTCGAGAAGATCAGCACGGTGTTGTCCGCGAGTCCCTGTTCATCGAGCAGCGCGCTGATCCTGCCCACGCTTTCGTCCACGCTCGCGATCATCGCCGCGTACGTCGGATCGCCGTGGCCGCCGGACGCCGGCTTCGGCTTGAAGTGCCCGATCAGCGCCTCTTTTGCCTGGTACGGCGCGTGCACGCCGAAGTGCGGCAGGTAGAGGAAGAACGGACCGTCCTTGTGCCGCCGGATGAAGTCGGCCGCCTTGTCGGTGAGGAAATCGGCCAGGTACTGTCCCTGCGGATGCTCGGTCTTCGGCTTCGTGTCGAAACCGAAGTGGACGCCCATCGAGACGATCGCCTCCTCGAACCCGCGCGCTTTCGGGTGATGCTCCGCGTCATCGCCAAGGTGCCACTTGCCGAACATCCCCGTGGCATAGCCGGCGTTTTTCAGCGCCTGCGCCACGGTAACCCGGTCGAGCGGCAGCTTCTCGACGTTGTCCACCGGCCGCAGCGGACGCGACTGCCAGTTGAAGCGGTCGATGCCGCCGACCGTGTAGACGCCGGTGCGCGGGCCGTACTGCCCGCTCATCAGCGCGGCGCGCGTGGGCGCGCAGTTCTGGCAGTTGTGATAGGCGGAGAAGCGCAGCCCCTGCGCGGCCAGCCGGTCGATGTTCGGCGTCTCGTAGTACTTCGAGCCTTGCACGGCGAGGTCGGTCCAGCCCAGGTCGTCGGCCAGGATGAAGATGACGTTCGGCCGGCCGGGCGGCTGCGCAGCGGCCGCGGCTTGCAGCGCGAACGGCGACACCGCCAGCAACGCGACCAGGGCCATGATCAGCCGCGCGGCGGTCATTGCACATTTCCGCTCGTGTTGACGAACTCGTCGCGCGACAGGAACCCGTCCTTGTCCCGGTCCCAGGGGTCGAAGCGCGGGCGGGCTGCGTCCGGGTTGGGTTGGTTGAGGAACTCCTCCCGGCTCAACTTGCCGTCGTGGTTTTTGTCCCTGTGCTCGAACATGGCGGCGCGGTCCTGCGCCGGCTTGGCTTGGACGGCGGCGGCTTCGGACTTCTTCCCCGCAGCCTTCGGCTCCACCGGGGGCGGCAGGTGTTTCGACAGCGCTTCCACGGTCGCCTTGTGCTCCGGCTTGCCGGCGAGGTTGACCGTTTCGGCGGGGTCGTTCTGCTCGTCGTAGAGCTCGGTCGCCACGATTTCGCGACTCTTCTGATCGCGCCACAGCGTCAGCCGCCAGCGTGCGTCACGGATGCTGTAGCCCATCAGCCCGCGGCCGCCGGTCTGCCCGCCGCCGCGCGGGTACTGGCTGATGGCCACTTTCGCCGCCGGAGAGGCCGGGTCCTCGAGCCACGGCCTGAGGCTCACGCCGTCAAGCCCCGGCGGAATGGCCAGCCCGCAGGCATCGGCCAGCGTCGGATAGACGTCCACGAACTCGACGGGCGCGTCGCACGTGCGCCCGGCCGTCTTCAGCCAGGGCACGCTGATGAGCAGCGGCACGCGGGTGGCGAGTTCGAAGTTGGTGTGCTTGTGCCAGAGACCGTGGTCGCCCAACTGCCACCCGTGATCGCCCCAGAACACGATCACGGTGTTGGCGGCGAGCCCTTCCTGGTCCAGCGCGTCGAGCAGCCGTCCGACCTGGGCGTCGGTGTAGCTGGTGCAGGCGTAGTAGCCGTGGCGCAGCTTCCTCGCAAAGTCCTCGGGAATCGGGTTGCCCTTCGGCACGTTGGCGTAGGAGTGAAGCTCGCCGTTGTCGTGCCCGGCGAAAGCCGGCGCGCCGGCGGGCAGGCGGTCGGTAGCCGGCCCCGGGATCTTGTCGGGATCATAGAGGTCCCAGTACTTCTTCGGCGCGACAAAGGGCAGGTGCGGCTTGAGAAAGCCGACGGCCAGGAAGAAGGGCTGCCCCTTGCCCTTCAGCTCGTGCAGCTTCTTGATGGCCACCGCCGCGGTGTAGCCGTCGGGCAGTTCATCGTCGCCCTTGGGGCTGACCTCGAACGCGTCGCCCTTGGGCGGTTTGCGGGACTTGCCGGCCGTCGGCTTGTCGTTGTCCGCCGGCAGCGGGGTCTTCACATACTCCCGCACACCGTCGCCGAATTTCACCACGCTGCGCTTCGTCCAGTCCACGGGATCGGTGTCGATCGTCTGGCCGTTGGGATACCAGTGCGGCTCGCTCCAGGAGCGGCCGTCCTCGAAGCCGTGGTGGTAGATCTTGTTGAACGCGACGCAGGTGTAGCCGTTGGCCTTGAAGTACTGGGGAAGGGTGACGACGTCCGGCAGGGCAACGCGGAAATGCGTATCCAGGTCCCACACGCGCGTCGCGTCGGGCCGGCGGCCGGTCAGCAGCGAACTGCGCGTGGGGCTGCACACGGCCTGCTGACAGTAGGCGTGGTTGAAGACGAGCCCGCGCGCGGCCAGGCGGTCCAGGTGGGGCGTCTTGACGACCTTGTTGCCGTAACAGCCCAGTTCCGGCCGCAAGTCGTCCACGGCGATGAAGAGGACGTTGGGCCGCGGCTTGCCGGCCGGGGCGTCCTGCGCAACGGCAGGCAACGCGACGAACATCGTGCAAGCCAGGGCAACCAGGGTCGACGTGGTTCTGTGCATGTCACATCCTCTCACTGAAAGCCGCGTCAGCAGACAACTTCCCTGTCCCGACCTGACGGCATGTTCGTTTACTGCATTGGCTCAGGCGTCCCGTTCAAACCCCGCCGACACCGTCAGCCGTTCTCCCGTGCGGTAGCTGGGTTCTGCGCCACGCAGCGGGCGAAGTCTGAAAAATCGTTCAGCCTTTCGGTAATCACCGAGAAGACAATGGCCCAGTCTCTGGCGCTTCATCCATGGGTGAAGGCCTCCACGCGCTTCCGCAGCATCATCCGGTAGTTCGGCATCATGTCCGCCTGATTGTACCACATCCGAAGCATCACCCGGGCGTAAAGCGCCGGTCGTTTGTTCAACAGAACCACACCTGTGGACAGCGCCTGCTGCAGGATGGGACCGGCCACGACCTGCAGGTCCACGAGATCCACAGGACAGCCAAACACCCCGGCCAGATCGTCAATCAGTGCCATCTTCTCCCGGGCCGTCAGAGGCTGTTCACCCGCAACGGCCAGATCGAGATCGCTGGAAGCCCCGGATGTGCCAGCGGCCCTCGACCCAAACAGGATGGCCAGTTGGATCCCGTCGTGTCGGGCTACGACCTCCGCCAGATTGTCGTGGGGCGAGACCATCGCGCTTCTCCTTCCGCCGCTTGCGACTATCGCCCCGCCCGAAGGCCGGCGTCAAGCGTTCTCTGGCGACAGCGTTCTCTGGCGCCCGAACGGGTTAGACGCACTTCCCGAGAACTTGACCCCTAGGCGGGACTTCTCGTACTCTGCGACCAGAAAGCAGGGTGGAGGGCGGCGGAACCGAGGCAGCCACCGATACTCGGGGAACGCAATTCCTTATTGGCACATGAGCACTGGACGCAACACCGATCTCAGCGATAACGACAACCCGGCTCTAAGCCCCGAGGACCGCGAGGCGCTGCGGTGGCTGCGCGAGGATTACCGGGGGGATACCATGCCCCAGCTCACGCTGCGGGCCGTCGTCACCGGGATGCTCATCGGCGGGGTCATGTCGATCATCAACCTCTACGTCTCGCTCAAGACGAGCTGGGGCGTCGCCACGACGATCATGTCGTGCATCATCGCCTACGCCGTCTTCCGGGCCCTCGGCGGGCTGATTCCGAGCATCCGCCGCAAGCCGTTCACGATCCTCGAGAACTACACCATGTCCAGCGCGGCCAGCGCGGCAGGGTACATGAACTCCGCCGGCCTGGTCTCCGCCATCCCGGCCTACTTCTTCATCACCGGCCGGCACTTTGCGTGGTGGCAGCTCATGCCGTGGATGTGGGTCATCGCGGTGCTCGGCATCCTGATGGCCATTCCGCTCAAGCGGCAGCTGATCAACAACGAGCAACTCCCCTTCCCGACCGGGATCGCCACCGCCGAAACGTTGCGCAGCCTGCACGGTTCCGGACTGGAGGCGATGAGGAAGGCCCGCGCGCTCTTCGGAGCGGCCCTTGTCGCCGGCCTCTTCGCCCTGTGGCGAGACGGTTTGCCGCGGCTCGCGACCTGGGCCGGGGAGAAACTCGGCGACTTGGTGCTGCAGGCGAAGCTCAGCCGTTTCATCATCCCCGACGGATTGCCGCTGCTTCCGGGAGCGACCGCCGCGCGGCTTCACCGGGAGCTGACCTGGGGAGTCGACTGCTCTTTCCTGCTGTATGCCGCGGGGCCCATTATGGGCATTCGCATAGCGACCTCGCTCCTGATCGGGTCGGTCGCCTTCTTCGCCATCCTGGCGCCCGTCATGTTCCATGCCGGGGCCATCGCCTCCCTCGACTTCCGGGCCATCACGCGCTGGACTCTCTGGCCGGCCACCATGCTCATGGTCGCCTCCGGCCTGACCTCTTTCGCCCTCCAGTGGCGCACCATCGTGCGGGCGATGCAGGGGCTTGCAACGATCCTCGGTCGCGCCGAACCGCGCAAGGACCCGCTGGCCCACATCGAGGTCCCGGGCAGGTGGTTCGGAGCCGGGGTGCTGGTCTTCGGCGCCCTCGCGGTTATTCTCGGCCGGGTCTTCTTCGGAATCGCCTGGTGGATGGGCGCCATCGCGGTGGCCGTCACGTTCATCCTCTCGGTGGTAGCGGCCCGTGCGACGGGGGAGACGGACATCACGCCAGTCGGCCCGATGGGCAAGATCACCCAGCTCATCTTCGGCGCGGTCGCCCCCGGCAATGTCATCACCAACCTGATGGCCGCCTCGGTCACCGCCGGGGCCTCGACCCACACCGCCGACCTCCTCACCGACCTCAAGTCGGGCTACCTGCTCGGTGGAAACCCCCGCCAGCAGACGATCTCGCAGCTGTTCGGATCGGTGGTTGGCATGCTCTGCTGCGTTCCGATCTACCAGGTCCTCGCCCGGTCCGATGTCCTCGGCAGCGCCAAGCTCCCGGCCCCCGCGGCCCGCGTCTGGGAGGGGGTCGCGCGGCTCCTTTCCGCCGGCATCGGTTCGCTCCCCGCCAGCACCCTCTGGGCCATGGGGATCGCCGTCGTGGCGGGGATCGCCCTGACCCTGATTGCGCACTTCACGCCCGCGCATCGCCGCCATCTCGTGCCCTCCGCGATGGCGATGGGCATCGGCGGCGTGGTGCCCGCCAGCAACTGCGTCTCGATGTTCGTCGGCGCCTTGGCCGCATGGCTCTGGACAAGGAAGGACGGGGAACGCGGCTCGCGCTACTGCATCCCGGCCGCCTCGGGCCTGATCGCCGGCGAAGCCCTGATGGCCGTCGCCATCATCCTCTTCGCCTTCGCGCCGGATCTCGTCCGCGACCTGCGCGCCAGCCTGTTCGGGAAGTGATCCGGTTTGCCGTCAAAAGCCCCCGTCCTCAATCACCCGAAGTCTCACAGGCCCGGTGAGTCCCGACGGCTGCGGCGGGTTTCTGCCCAGCGCGTTCCAAAGGGTGGTGGTGTAGCGGATGGTCAGCTCGTTCTCGCCTTTGCGCAGGACGTCCCGCAGGTCGAAGAGCCGCGCCCCATACCAGTTGACGCCCAGTTTGCGGCCGTTGAGCTCGACTTCGCAGATGAAGTCGTTGTCCCAGCCGAGGTCGAGGCGGGTGTAGGGCGTCTCGGACAGGCGAAAGGACGTACGGTAGACGGCGGTGCCGGAAAACCTGCGGAGCCGCTGATCCTCGCTGGCGGTGAAGTCGGCGAGCGCTGGCATCGTGCACGTGAAGGACTCGCCCGATGGCGCCGGCAGGAAGGTCACGCGCCACGACGTTTCGATGACGAACGACTCGGAGCGACCGCCCGACCGCTGGTTCCGGGGCGCGGGATTCCCCTTCGGCCCGGTCACGAGCAGGACCGACTCGAGCGGGCGCAGATCGATCTCAAAACCGTCGGCGTCCCACGGTAGACCATAGGGGCTGCGCGCGCCTGTTTCCGGATCCCAGCGCCAGAGACCGGAGTCGCCGAGCGCGAACATGACGCGACTTCGCGACGATTCCCGGCGGTAGCTGTTGGCGAAGAACAGCAGTTCGGCGTCCGGGGCCCGGTGGTGGAGCGAGTAGAGGCCGTCACGCGGTGAAGCGACCGACAACGTGGGCGCGAAGCGGACCCGGTCGAGCATCCCGCCCGTCCAGGTGCGCAGTTCGCCGATGGCGCCGCCCTCCGGCGGGCCGGGCAGGACGATGGCGCCGGCCGCAACGGCCGCGGCACTTGCGGCTTTCACGCGCACGTCGCCGGCCGCGGCATCGCGCAGGCCGGGCGCGCGATCCGGGGTCCGGCTGACGAAAACCACCTTGCCGCCACCTCGGGCGTAATCGCGGATCGTTTCCGCGGTCGCCGGCTGAAGCGACTTCGCGTCGGCGACGATCAGCATCCGGTAGGCCATCGGACCGATCCGCAGCAGGC
>CAYOBW010000013.1:0-4176 GCA_964402115.1 uncultured Victivallales bacterium | reverse complement strand
GCTCGCTGAAGAAAGTGCCAAAGCGGATCCAGCCGGGAAACGGGACGTCTGGCGGCACGTAATTGTAGCCGTGAAGGACCGAGTGGGTGATGCCGGCCACGAAATTCATATCGTCGGCCTGCTTGATCGTTCCGAGCGTAGTGTGGAAGACCTTGGAGGTGTTGGTCATCGCCTCGCTGGAGATGACCTTCCTGCCGCGCAGGCGCCCGCCGGCCGCGGCATACTTCGTCCAGATCATGTAGCCGTGCTTCTGGTTCCAGGTGAAGCGCCCGGGGTTCATCGGGTCGATGATCCCCTGCGAATAGAGCCAGTTGTTACTCTCCGGGATGTCGGGGATCATGTATCCCTCGGCCATACCCATCAGGTATGGCAGGCCGTAGGCCTGATAACGGCTGAGCAGGCCGTGGTCGTGGCAGAACGCGGTGTACTCCGCGGTGAAGTTGTTGAGGAAAACGGATACGACGTGTGCATTCCAGTCGTAGCGGGCGCGCCGCACGCGATCACGGAATTCGGGCGCGGACGCGAGCGCCCCGTCCTCCGGGCCGATCACGAAGGGCAGCCAGGGCCGGATATCGTAGCCCTTGTCTTGCTGAAACGACTCGGCCATCTCCCGAGTCCAGTTGGCGCCCATGGTCTCGATGCTGTCGCAGAAGACCGCCCGCACATGATTGGAAAGCGGCTCGCCCCACGACTCCTCCACACCGCGCAGACGGTCGAGGTAGGCGCGGGTGACGCGCTTCTGCATGTGGTCCATCGTCGGCCCGGCCGCGCCGGGAACGCCGAAGGTGACCTCGCAGAAGCCGCGTTCGAGGAGTCCGCAGGCCACCATGTGCGCACCCTTCTCCAGCTCGATCTCGAGTACCCGGTCGTTCCCGACCGAGCCGGTCACGTCCTGGACCTCGTCGAGCGAGGAAAGCTTCGCCGGATACACCTTTACGAAGCGGAGTTCCCCGTCCAGCGGACCGGCCAGGTCGGCGAGCGGCAGGCGCAGCCGGCGCCCACCGTCGACCGTGGTGGTGTTGACGGACAGCCGCATAATCTGCTCCTCCGGCTTGAGGAACTCGCCGCCGAAGGGCCAGCCGGATCCGGCAATGAGATCGACGATCATGCCGCGCTCGCGCGCCCCTTTGCACGCGACATGAAGCATGCGGTCCCATTCCGGGCTGCGCCAGGTCAACACCCTGGCTTTCGACCCGCTGGGACCCTCCCTGCCGGCTATGGGATTGATCTCGACGCCGCCCACACCCGCAGCCTTGAGCACGTCAAGTTCGCGCAGGATCTCCTGCTCTTCCACCTGGTTGTTGTTCCACCACCAGCGGACGAACGGCCGCGCCGCGGCGGGCGGCGAGTGGAAGGCCTCGAAGACTTGCTCGATCGGCAGGTCGCGGTGATCGACCGATTCGGGGGCGGCGGCGAAGGCGGCCGCTGCCGCCGACAGGCAGCACATACCGGCGAACGTGAGCGTGGCGAATCGGTGGTTGTTACTCATTGCGACATGGGTGCCGATTGGTGGCTGTAGTCCTTCCCGGCCCAGCTATCCAGCACCGAGCGCTGCCAGCGTTCGAGGGCCGCCCTCATAGTGGCGACCCGCTGCGATTGCCCCGGCGCCAGGTTCCGGGTCTCCATCGGGTCTTCGGCAAGGTTGTAGAGCTCGATCGTCGGCGCCCCTGCACCCTTCTGGATCCGGTGCAGCTTCCACGGCCAGTCATTCCAGGCGGCGTGGCCGCGCAGCGCGTCCGCGCCGAACCGCGGGAACTGCCGGACGTTCTCGAGCAGGCGCTCCGGATACGGGTCCGGCTTCCCCGCCTGCTGCGCCTCCATCAGGGCGCGGATGATCCGGTCGCTCCAGGTCGACTCGCCGTCGGTATGGCCATGCCAGAACCCCATCGGCGGGCGCGGCTGCCGCGCGCCGATAAGTGCCTTGGACAGGTCAACGCCGTCGAGCGGCGGCTGGTTCTCCACCTTGGCGCCGGCGAACGCCAGGAGGGTTGGGTAGAGGTCGGAGGTGAAGGCCGGCGTGTCGATCGTCCCGGGTTGGAAACGGGCCGGCCATTCGAGGATGGCGGGCACCCGCAGGCCGCCCTCGTAAATGCTGCCCTTGCAGTCACGGCCGCCCGAGGATGCGACGACCAGCCCGCCGTTGTCGCTGCAGTAGAACACGAGCGTGTTCTCCGCAATCCCGAGCCGCCGCAGACAGCTCCGCAGGCGGCCGACCTGCTGGTCAAGCAGGGTGATCTCGCGGTAGTAGCCGGCGTTCTCCCGGTCCTTGTCGTCGTAGAGCGTGGCAGCATTCTCGATACCCCGCGGCAGTTCCTCGTGCGGATCGTGCGGCGCGGGGAACCACGTTACGATGAACATCGGCTTCTCGCCGCCATGATGCCGCTCCAGAAAGCGGATCGTCTCGTCCATCGTGATTACG
Source organism: uncultured Victivallales bacterium (assembly GCA_964402115.1). Classification (GTDB taxonomy): domain Bacteria; phylum Verrucomicrobiota; class Kiritimatiellia; order UBA8416; family CAYOBW01; genus CAYOBW01. The sequence goes on along the minus strand of CAYOBW010000013.1, from coordinate 1,757 downwards.
GTGCCCGATCCCTGCGGGTGCTCGTAGCGCCCGTTGCGGCTCAGGTACGGGTCGCTGTCGAAGAAATTGAGCGCGGATAGCCACTCGTCGAAGCCCGCGCCGCCGGGGTTGGTCAGGCTGTCGGGCTGGACCGAGCCGATGTGCCACTTGCCGAAGTGGGCGGTGACGTAGCCGGCCCCCTTCAGCGCCTCGGCGAGCGTCACCTCGTCTGGCCGCAGGTAGTGCCCGTGGTTGGGCACGTTGGCGCGGAACGGGTGGCGGCCGGTCAGCACGCTGGCGCGCGTCGGCGAGCAGACCGGGGCGGCGGCATAGAAGCGGTTGAAGACGACGCCCGCGCCGGCCATCGCGTCGAGATTCGGCGTCTTCACAAACGGGTGCCCGGTGAAGCCGCAGTCGCCATAGCCCTGATCGTCGGCCATCACCAGCAGGATGTGGGGGCGCTCATCCTTGCGGGCAGCGGGGTGCGTCCGGGATTCCGCCGCCACGTCCGGTCGGCCGGCCGCGGTGGCCGCCGCCATGAATCCCGACAGCATAACGGCCGCCAGTATGGTCGTGGTTGTCATGTCCCTGATCCTCGGCAAGAACCCGGCAACTGTGAACCTCTCCCTGCTATTCCCTGATCAGAATCGGACCAGGATCATTGCAGTGCGGCGCTCCACTCGCAATCCCGGGCATCACTCCACCCGTTTGGTGATCGATCTTGCCACCCTTGGCCCTGTCCGGGGTGGGCGTTTGGGGCACGTCGTCGCATGTTCGCTTTGCCCAGATGTCGAGAACACCGCGAAGACGCTGGAGCGTGGCGGCATGTTGCGGGTCCGCAGCCAGATTCCTGAACTGGTAAGGATCGGTGACGACGCTATACAGCTCCTCCGCGGCGCGCGGCTGCTGCATGACGTCCATCTGCTCCGGCTTGAGATTCCCCTTGCGATACTGTTCCCACAGCTCACTGCCTGCCGGAACACCCTTCGCTTCGACGCACATGTTCAACCGCTCGGGAAACGCGTTGCGGATATAGAGCCAGTCGCCCGTTCGGACCATCCGCTCGTGGGCCTGGAAGACGTGCCAGTTGTGTTCGGCGAATGCGTAATCGCGCACGACGGCCTTAGGATCCTGCAACACGGCGGTAAAGCTCACGCCCTGAATGCGCGGATCGGGCTTCACGCCGGCCAGTTCCAATACCGTCGGCCCGATGTCGATCGCGCTGACGAGCGAATCGGATTCCGTTCCCTTGGCAACCTTCGGCCCGAGAACGACAAAAGGCGTTTGGATGCCGCTGTCGTAAAGACGGGTCTTGCACCGCGGGAACGGGCGCCCATTATCCGACATGTAGATGATGTACGTGTTGTCGCCCACGCCCTGTCGCTGCAACTCTTTGCGCAACTCTCCGAGGTAGAAGTCGCTTCGCGTGACCTCGTGGTAATAACCGGCAAGATCCTCCCGGGTCTTCGCACCGTCGAAGAGGAATGGAGGCACGACAATTCTGGCCGGATCGTAGAGCGGGGCCTTGTCGTCGAACTCCCATTCGCGATGTGCATCGTAGGAAGCAAACCAACAGAAGAACGGCTTGTCTTTCGGGCGATCTTTCAACAATTGGACCCAGTTCTGCTGGGCGCCGGGGCCCTTGCCGCCCACGATCACATCAAACGCCTTCTCGGTGGTCGCCGTATCATTAAAAAAAAAAGCAAGAACCGTGTGGTAGCCGCTTTCCTTGAGGGCCTGCGGGAACATGTATTTATCCGGCGGCAACGGCCTGTCCC
>CAYOBW010000012.1:41214-57028 GCA_964402115.1 uncultured Victivallales bacterium | reverse complement strand
CTTGCGGCCACTAGCCCCTCAAGCTAGCGTGTCTGCCATTTCACCACCCGAGCGCGGGGGGATTGCGGAGCCAGACTCTACGGAAACAGCGCCACCCATTCAAGTCCAATCTCGGCGTCTTTTGCCTTTACGCGCACCCCCTCTCCCCCGTACGTTCACAGGCACGAGGTGCGCCATGTTGAAGATCGAGCAATGCGTGTTCGTGCTGGTGGACGTGCAGGAGAAGCTGACGGCTTTCATGCAGGAGCGGGAGGAGTTGGTCCGCCACCTCGTGACCGCCGTGCGAGGCCTGCGGGCACTCCAGGTGCCCGTCCTCTGGATGGAACAAACGCCTGACAAGCTGGGGCCCACGATCACGCCGCTGCAGGAGTGCCTGACCGGCTTGCAGCCGCTGCCGAAAGTCTCCTTCAGCTGCGCCGGCGAACCCGCGTTCCGCCAGGCTCTGCAGGCCACACATCGCAGGCAGGTGCTGCTGGCCGGCATCGAAACGCATGTCTGCGTCTACCAGACCGCCGCCCACCTGCTGCAGGATTGCTTCGAGGTGCACGTGCTGGCAGACGCCGTTTCCTCACGCTCCCGCCTCAATCGCGAAATCGGCCTGGAGCGGATGAGGGGGGCTGGAGCCCGGCTAACCAGCGTGGAAACCGTGTTGTTCGAACTGCTGCAGACCAGCGCGCACCCCGCCTTCCGGGATATTCTGAAGATCGTGCGGTAGACCGGGGCTAGTGCCGCGTGGGCCGGTTGCTGACCCATGCCTGCATCGCTTCGCGCACCGGCTTCCAGCGCGCCGGATTGGCGCGCGCCTCCAGGAAGCGGTCGTAGAACCCGAGGAAAGCCTGCCGGAAGGCCCCCAGGGCCAGCATCCGGTCTTCGAAACGGCTGACGGCATCCATCTGCTCGCCCTTGGGTAGCTTGAGCCCCCGGAAAATGAACTCCTCGGCGTCCAGCGTCGTACTCCACAGTTGGTCGCCACGAGCCAGCGTCACGGCGGCCGAGGCCAGCTTCTTGCCGCTCAAGAGGGCGGTCTTCGCCTCGGAGCTCAGCAGCGGAGAACCCCGCTTCAGCACGATCACGTGCGCGCCCTCGCCTTCCAGGAAGAACGTGAGCGGTCCTTCCAGCATCACGGCCCACTCGTCGCCGTCGAGTTCCAGCACACCCCCCTCCTGCTCCGAGAAGAACCAGAGCCAGGTCAGGAAATCGTGGCCCACGTTCTCGCCCGCCAGCACGTCCTCGAGTTCAGGCGAAAAGCTCGTCGGCGGGATTTCGGCAACGCGTATCTGCCCACGCTTCAGCGCGGCAGCCGCGGGCGTGATGGGCACGAGGTTGAGCCCCGTGGCCTTCTGGAAGGCGATGCGGAAGATGTCAACCTGCTTTTCCGAGAGCGCCGTGGCGTAGACCAGCCGCTCGTTGCGGTCGATGATCGAAGCGATCCCGGTGAGCGTGGGCGGCATCTTGGGCAACAGCCGCTCGACGATTTCCTTGCGGATTTCGCTGCGGCGGCTCTGCTTCAGGAAACCGGCGCCCTCCGCCGCCAGCACGGCCATCTCCTCCATGCGGCATTCGGCCCGCAGCAGCGCCTCGGGAATCTTGCGTTCGGCTTTGACCAGAGTCAGCCGCACATAGCCCGCATAGGTTGCGGCCTCCTCGGTGATGTTCCGGTCGAGCAGGTGCCGGCCCGTCACCCAGCCGCTCAGGCTCTCCTTGCCGAGCGTGGTAATGGGGGGAAGGGCCTGCGCCGCGAAGCGCTCAACCCAATCGCCCGGCAACCCGTGCGGCAGGTAGAACCACCGCACGCCCAGAGATCCGCTTTCAAAGCCCACGGGCCGACCCTCCTGACTGTTACTTGGCGCCTGACGCCGCGGCCGCCGCCGACTGAAAACCCTGCGTCAGCATCTCCTGCGCCTTCTGGGCGCAGACCTTCTTGTCGCGACTCCCCATCACAATGGCGATCAGCCGGACGCCATTGCGCTGGGCCGTGGCCGCCACGGAGTAGCCCGCGTTGCGGAAGTAGCCCGTTTTCAGACCGTCACAGCCCTCGAAGGTACCCAGGAGGAGGTTGTGCGTACGCATGATGAAGGGCTTGGCCGGCCGGAACGTCCGTTCCTTCGTGGACGTGTAGGCCAGAACGGCCGGATGCTTCACGACCTCGCGGCACAGCAGCGCAAAATCGCGTGGCGTGGTCACGTCCGGCTCCTGCCCCGCGGAGGGCGGCAGGCCATGCACCGAACGAAACGTGGTGGCCGTCATGCCCAGCTGCTTGGCCTTGGCGTTCATCAGCACGACAAAAGCTTCCTTCGAGCCGGCCACGTGGCAGGCCAGCGCCGCCGCCGCGTCGTTGGCGGATTGCACCATGAGCGCGTAGAGCAGGTCTTCGACGGTGAACTCCTCGTTCTCGGCCAGGTACACCTGCGAGCCGCCGATCTTGGACACCTCGCCACTGACGCGGATCTTATCCGTGAGTTTGAGGGCGCCCTGCTGGATCCTCTCTTGGATGATTAACAGGTCCATGAGCTTGAGCATGCTGGCCGGGTAGCCGACATTGTCGGCCTTGTCCTCGGCGACCACACGGCCCGTGGCGGCGTCCACGCAGAGCGCGCCGATGTAGGGCTCGCGGGCGATGCCGGTATACACCGGCGCTTTCACGACCGCCTTGGGTGCGGGCGCCGCTTTTGTCGCCGTCTTCGCCGCCGCCCCGGCCGAGTCCGCCAGCAACAACGCGCCCGCCGCCACGCCACCCATCAACCCAAGCGCCAAACGTCTGCTTTGCATGCCGCCACCCACACTCCTATTCGACACGTCGCTCCCGACCGCCCGCGGCGGCCCGCCACTGCGGACCCGCGCGAGGCACACTCCTTCGGAACTTGCTCACGTGCCCGCGAAATCTACGGGTTTGCCCGACGGGGTGCAATCGGATTCGCAGGTTCCATCCGCGGCTGTGCCATCCGCTGCTTGCCAAGCTCCACCTGTTCGGGCATAGTCCAGGCGTTTTGGAGGGAGTGGACGATGAAAGCAACTGTTGACGAGAAGACCTGTGTCGGGTGTGGCTTGTGTGCGGATGTCTGCCCGGATGTGTTCGTAATGGATGGCAACGTGGCCCGCGTGGCAGTGGCCAGCGTGCCGCCTGTGGACGAGACCGCCTGCCGGCAGGCGGCCGAAGGCTGTCCCGTGGAAGCCATCGAATTGACCGATTGAGGCTGCGCGGTCGTCCGGGAGGAGAAACCGGTCATGGTTCTGCGGATCAATGGCGAAGTGGTTCCGGAGGAAATCGTCCAGATCGAGATGGAGGGCCTCCGAGCCGCGTATGACCACTACGTGCGCAGCCAGGGCGTCGGCGGAAACGACGAGCAGCTCCGCGAATGGTCGCGGGAGAACGTCATCGAGCGCGTGCTCCTGCATCAGGCGGCCCTGCGGCAACCTCCCCCAACGGACGCCACGGCAGCGGACGCCGTCAACCCTGAGACGGCTGTCGATACCCTGATCGAGGTCATCGGCGCAGCGGCGCCCGCTCCCGGCGAGGAGGATATCCGACAGTACTATCGGAACCACCGTAGCGAGTTTCGCCAACCCGACAGTGTGCACGCGGCCCACATCATCAAGCACGTGGGGGATCCGGCCGCACGTGACCGGGCCTATGTGGATATCCTCAATGTCAAGGCCCGCCTGGATGCCGGCGCAACGTTCGAGGAACTCGCCTTTCACGCGTCTGACTGTCCCGATACCGGCGGCGACCTTGGCACTTTCACCCGGGGACAGATGGTCCAGGCGTTCGAAGACGTCGTTTTCGCCATGTCGCCGGGGCAGGTCAGCGACGTATTCGAAACCCCTTTCGGCTTCCACATCGCGAAAGTCTATGATCGAAAGGCCGGCGGCATCGCCCCTTTGGCTGCCGTGCGCGAAAACATCGTCGCCGCCATCATGCACGACCGGCGCACAGATGCTCTGCACACCTACCTCGACCAACTGAAAGCCGAGGCGCGCATCGAGGAGTCGGCCGAGTAGTCGGAACGGGACCTCCGACGAGCGTGTCGCATGCGGTCAGCCATCTGAGACTGTCTCATACAGACTTGCACGTTTGCCGCAACTCGCCTACCTCGGCTGGCGGGTTGCGCGTAACTCCATGCACCCCAGCATGTAACGAGTTCTCCCCCCGGAACGCTGCGGCGCTTGGCATGCCATCTGCTTAGTCAAGAAGCACAGACCCGCTGACAGCTGGTCAGTGGGCGGTGCGCAAAGCAGAAGCAGTTCAGAAAACAACGACGAAGCTAAGCGTCTAAATGAGCTAGCGAAGGGAGACAGGCATGAAGACAGGAAAGGCGATGGGGGGCATGGCCGCCTTGGTGGCAGCAACCGTGTTGGCGGGGGCGAGTACGCTTCGCGCGGGTTGCGGTGCGTGCGGGGCGCACGACGAAAAGGCAGAGGCCAAGCCGGTGGCTATCAACACCGTGGAGTTGGACAAGTTGATCACCGAGCAGAAGCCCGTGGTCGTGCTGGATGCTCGGACGGGGCAGTGGGACGATGGCAAGCGGATCCCGGGCGCAAAGACGCTGGGTGCCGACGCCACCGCCGAGCAGGCGAGCGCCGTGATTCCCTCGAAGGACGCGCTGGTTGTGACTTACTGCTCGAGCACGAAGTGCGGCGCAAGCAAGGCATTGGGAGCGACCCTGCGCAAGCACGGCTACACGAACGTGCGCGAGTATTACGAGGGTATCAAGGGCTGGACCGAGGCCGGCAAAACGGTGCAGCAGGTGCAAGTAGCAGCCAAGTGAGATCTGAACGCAGCGACGCGCAGTGACGCGTCACCCCGGGGGCTTCCGCGATAACCGTGGAAGCCCCCTCTTTGTTTTCTGTTGGAACAGGCCCGACGGCTGGCTATGCTCCACACCACGCACGGTGCGCGCAGGGCGCGAGAGGTACGCAGAGATGCACCGCGGAACACCGCAGCAGGGGAGGATCTCGAGATGGAGCAGCGTTCAAAGGGGCGCCAGCCGGTACGTTTCACGGTAGGGGCTAGCCGTCTGCTGGCGGGGTGCGCGCTGGTGGGGGTGACCGCGCACGCGGACGTTGTCACCCAGGTTCTCGATCAGGTGGCGACGCGTCACTGGATGCTGCAAGCCGACGGGGGCAGCAACTACTGGTCGAATGGCGGCGCACCCACATCCACGAACGACTATGTCGTACCGGACGGCCTGACGTTGCGCACGCCCACGGGCACGGGAGAACCGGCCTTCGCGGGACGCTCGCTACGCCTCGACGCGGGTAGCACGCTTTCGCTGGACATGGCTGCCGGCGCGGACTCGATCCTGCTGGGCGACTTGGTGCTGAATGGCGGAACGGTGAAAGCGACGGTCACGGCCGGCGCCGGCACGTACCAACAGCTGAATCTCAGCAACCACACCGTGCGCGTGACGGCGGATTCGACCATAGACGTCGAGAACACGGTGGCACGCCGCATGGCCTGGCGCAATGTCACCCTGACCGGCAACGGCCGCCTCACGGTGCTCGGCACGAATGTCGTGAACCACGTATTCCTCGTCCCTGCCGATGCCAACGGCGCCGCCTACGAGGGCGAGTGGGTCGTTAGCGGCGGGCTCCTGCTGGTGACGAACAACCCCACCGCCTTCGGTTCGGCGATCGGCCATACCGTCTTGCAGCCGCGCCAGACGGGTGCCGAATCAACCACCCTGCAGATAGACAACACGACGGTAACCGGCGAGACCCTGGAGCTGGTCACGGGACCTACGGCCCTCAACCGCGTCCGCCTGCGGACCAGCGGCGGCGTCAGCGCCTGGGACGGTCCCATCGTCATGCGTGGCACGGGCAACGCGCAGTTCACCGTCGAAGGCTCAGCCGCCACGCGCTTAACCTTGTCGGGGAGCCTCACGGGCGACGACGCCACCATCATGATGTTCCGCGGCATGACCGGCATGGGCATCCTGAGCGGCAGCGTGAACGCACCCAACGCCGCGTTCTTCAAGACCGGCACCGGCGCCTGGCGGATCGCCAGTACGGGGCACCGGTGGCGCACCACACAGCTCGCAGTCGGCACACTGGTGCTGGGCGTGAACAACGCCCTGCCGACGACAAACGCGCTGGCCATGGGCGAGGGCGGGGGCACGGCCGCGTTCGATCTCGGCGGCTTCGACCAGGAACTGCCGGGCATCTCCATCGCCGGGGGTACGCCGAACAACCAGCGCATCGGCAACAGTAGCACGGCAACCGATTCCCGGTTGACACTCAAGGGCGGCACATCCACGTTCTCCGGCGTCATCAGCGACCGTATCGGCACCGGCACGCGCCAGGTAGCCCTCGCGCTGGACAACGCCACGCTGACCCTGACCGGCACGAACACGTTCACGGGACCGACCACGGTCAGCAGCGGCACGCTCTACGTGCGCGGGCGCACGGTCAGCCCGATTGCCATCGCAACGGGCTCGCGGTACGGAGGCGGCGGCACGTGCAGCAACCTGACCGTGCAGGCCGGCGGCATCCACGCCCCGGGCCTGGCTGGCGCGGTGGGCACGGATAACCTGCTCGGCAGTTACCAACTGGACGGCACCCTGCAAGCGCAGTTGAACGGCGCCGGCACGGGCGGCGCCGATCGTGTGAGCGTGGCCGGCGCGCTGGTGCTCGGCCCAGGGGCCGTGCTCGATCTCAGCCCGCTTGCGACCGTTGACGACGTGGCCTACGTCATTGCGGACTACGGCACGCTGGCAGGGCGGTTTGCGGTCACCAATGGGCTGCCCGACAAGTACCGCGTCTTCTACGCCTACGGTCCGTCCGGCAAACAGATCGCCGTCGCGCGGGCGGCATACACTTGGGACGGCGGCGCCGGCGATAAAACGTGGAGCAGCATGGCCAACTGGTCAGAGGACACCCTTCCGCCCGAACCACATGACGGCGTGCTGATCTTCAGCGGTACGGCCACAACCAACGCAGCCGACAGCACCACGAGTCATCTTGACCGGGACCGGACGGTGGACTGGCTCGATTTTTCCACAGGCGCCGGCCTGTTCCACACGCTGGATCTCACCGGCCACGTGCTGCGCGTGCGCGAGCGGCTGACGGTGGGTGTACCGTCGGTCAGCACGCACGTGACAATCACCAACAGCGTGACAGGCGGGCCGCTCATCGCGACAAACGCCAACATCGTCGTCGGCTACAACGGCGGCGTCAGCACGCTGCGGATAACCGCGCCGTTCACCCTGCAGGCCACGAACGGCGTTCTGGATATCGCCCGGCGCGAGGGAGCTGCGACGGCAAACACCACGGGCACGCTGGACCTGGCGCTGTCGCCGGCGGTATCCATCGCGGTGCCGACTATCCGACTGGCGGTCGCCACGGCGCAGAACGGGGGACAGTTGCGCGGTCAGCTCTATCTTTCCGACCGCGGCACGAACACGATCAGCGCCAGCTCCCTGGTCATGGGCGACTCCGAGGTACAGGGCAACGATACAGTCGGGGCGTCGCTGCTGCGCTTCGGCCGGCTGGACAACGTCCTGAGCCTCGACACGCTGACCATCGCCAGGCAGAAGGCCTACGCCACGGCCCAAGCCCAGCCCGGCGGTCGCGTGAAGCTGCGCGGGTTGTCGAAACCCGGCACGACCATGCGGTTGGGACACAACGAATCCGCCAGTACGGGCACGAAGATCACCGGCATCTTCAATACAACCGGCGCCACGCTGGACGCGCTCCTGGACCTGCTCTCCATCGGCCAGCACGGCGGCGGCAATGGCGGCGGCAGTGGCGCGTTCACGATGGACGCGGGCAGCGTGATGGCGAGCAACGTTGTGCTGGCCACCACGGGTGGCACCGTGCCAACCAACACCGTGGGCACGCTGAGCATGAACGGCGGGACATTGGTCGTAGCCAACAGCCTGACGGACGGGCGCGGCAACGGGGTGCTCAACGTGCAGCATGGTGGCCTGATCGTCAGCAACCTCTGCCAGGTGGACACCCTGAACGTGGGGGTGAGTTCGAACCGCACCGGCACGCTCACCGTCCTCGGCGCCGCCCGGCTCGGAACCGGCACGCAAACCATCAAGATTGGCACGCAGACACTGGGAGCCGGGAACGTGGCGCGGGGACGCGTGGACTTTTCAGCCGCCACGTCGGTGGTGATCCATGCAGCGAACCTCTTGCTGGGCAGCACGCCGGGAGACGGACAGAGTTACGGAACGCTCCTGCTGTCGGGGACGGGCAGCAACCGCCTGACCACGGCCACGCTGTCCATCGGCGACAGCTCCCTGGGCGGACAGACGGCCCAGTGGAGCCGGCTGACGACAGGCGGGGCCACGGACATCGACGCCGACAACGTGTACATCGGCCGGCGTAAGAGCCTCGGCGAGCTGGCCCTGCAGCCGGCAGGCGGCACGCTGCGACTCGGCGCTGCCGGCGATCCCATCGGCTTCATCGGCATCGGCCACCAGGACGTAGACACGGGCGCCAACGGCATGGGCCGGCTGAACGGCTCGAACGGAACGCTCGTGGTCTACGCCACCGATGTGCTGCTGGGCCGGCACGATCGTACCAGCGCGGGCTTTGTCGGTTCGTCCCGGGGCATCCTGACGCTGGATGACGCGGCCGATGACGTCACGGTGTTCGGCTCCTTGACGCTGGGCCGCGCTTCCACGAGCAGCGCCACCACGTACGGCGAACTGTGGCTGAGCGGCGGACGCGTTAGAACCGGCACGTTGACGTTGGGCGACGCGCGCTCCGCCGGACGCGCCACAGGTTCCGCCAACCTCTCCGGCGGCACGCTCGCCGCAACGTTGATTCAACGCGGCAGCAGAACCGGCTCGTCCACCTTCGCCTTCAACTGGACCGGTGGAGACCTGGCCGTGGATACGTTTGCCGAGGAGCTGGTGCAGAAGGGCGGCTCGTTATGTCCCGGGGGCGCCGACACGGTGGGCCTCACGACCGTCACAAGCAATTGCACCGTGCAAGCCGGGCAATGGGAGCTCGACGTGGACGGCGCAGGCACGGGCGCAAGCGACCGGGTCAACGTCACGGGGACACTCACCCTGTCGCCAAACAGCGCGTTGCACGTCACCGCGCGGGGCGCGGTGGACGACGCCGTGTACGTGCTGGCCGAGTATGGCGCACTGACGGGTGCGTTCGGCAGCGTGAGCGGCTTGCCCCCGGACACGCGGATCGAGTACGGCGTCGGCCCCGCCGCCAACCAGATCGCCCTGCTGCGCGGCCCCAGCGGAACCGTGCTTATTTTGCGCTAGGCGACGCGCCGAAATGGTATCGTGTACGGCCTTGGAGGAGCACGCATGCCGGACCATGAGACCGTCGACAAACAGGTTCTGGAGTTGAGCGACGTGTGTTTCGCGTATGGCGCCCAGGAGGTACTGCACAACGTCACCCTGCGGATAGGCGCGCGGGATCTGGTGGCCGTGGTCGGTCCCAACGGGGGCGGCAAGAGCACGCTGCTCCGCATCATGCTGGGCCTGCTGTCCCCGCGGTGCGGCCAGGTCCGCGTCTTCGGACAGCCTCCCGAGGCTGTCCGCCGGCGCGTCGGCTACGTCCCACAGCAACTTGCCTTTGACCCGCGCTTTCCGGTCAGTGCGCTGGACGTGGTCCTGATGGGTCGCATGGAGCGCCATGCCTTGGGGCCCTATCGGCGCGATGACCGGGCGGCAGCCCAGGACGCGCTGGAGCAGGTGGAAATGGCCCCGGCCGCCCGCAGGGCGTTCGCAGACCTCTCGGGCGGCGAGCGGCAGCGCGTGATCATTGCCCAGGCGCTGGTGACGGGGCCGGACCTGCTCCTGATGGACGAACCGACGGCCAGCGTCGACGCCCTCGTGGAGCACAAGCTCTACGAGCTTTTCCACCGGCTCAACCAACGGCTGACCATGGTCCTCGTGTCGCACAACCTCAACGTGGTCACCCGGCACGCCAGCCACGTGGTCTGTGTGAACCGAACCGCCACGCTGCATACAATCGGCCAGGTGACCACGTCGGTTTTTCGAGAAGCCTATGGCGGAGACCTCGCCTTGCTGCACCACGGACCCGACTGCGAGGTCGTGGATCCGTCCGACCGGCTGCGCAGCCCGCACCGTGCCGAGGCGAAGAGAGGAGCACCGCAGCCGTGACATTCTTCCACGACGTCGCCCGGTACGCCTTCCTGCAGAACGCCATAGCGGCGGGGGCGCTGGCGGCGCTGGCCTGCGGCATCGTGGGCAGCTACGTGGTCGTACGCCGCACCACGTATAGCGCGGGCGCCATCTCGCACTGTATTCTTGGCGGCATGGGCGCCGCCCGCTACCTCCAGCGCGTGCACGGACTGGACAGCTGCACGCCGCTCGTGGGGGCCACGGTGGCGGCGGTGCTGGCCGCGCTGTTGATCGCCGCCATCACCCTGCGTGGCCGCCAAAGGGTGGACACGGTGTTAAGTGCGATCTGGGCCGTGGGCATGGCCATCGGCATCTCGTTCATTGCCGCCACGCCCGGCTACCAGGACGACCTGATGAGCTACCTGTTCGGCAACATCCTCATGGTGACGGGACGCGACTTGGCGTTGATGGCCGTTCTCGACGTCGTCGTGGTGGGGGCCGTGTGCCTGTTCCACGGCAAGCTGCTCGCCATTGGTTTCAACGAGGAGTTGGCCCGCCTGCGCGGTATCCCGGTGGCGCTGTACGAGGTCCTGTTCCTCGTGGTAACCGCCCTGACCGTGGTCCTGCTGGCCCAGGTCGTTGGCGTCGTGCTGGTCATCGCCCTGCTGACCCTGCCAGCGGCCACGGCTGGCCACTTTACGCGCCGCCTTGGCAGTATGCTGTTGCTCGCCGTGGCATTCAGTTTCCTCTTCACGGTGGGCGGCCTGGCGCTCAGCTATGCGCCCGAGTTGCCCGCCGGCGCCACGATCATCGAACTCGCTGGCGCCGCCTACCTGGGGACGCTGGTTTGGGCCCGCATCCGGAGGCCGACCTAAGCAACCGTCAGGACGCCAAGCGTCTGGCCTGCTCGCCGTGCGCAGACGTTTACCGTGCAGCTCAGGACGCGGGCTGGGCGGACGGCGCAGGCGGGGCAATGACCTTCCACTCGATGAGCCGCGACTGGACCTGTTCGCCGTACTCCCCGTTGGGCGCGATTTGGTTGTAGCGGAGATACTCCTGGGCGGCGGCCTGCCGCCGGCCCATGGACTCGTTGCAGAACCCTTTGAAGAAGATCGTGTTGGGATTGCCGGGCAGTTTACGCTCGTAAACGTCAAACGCCGCCAACGCGGCGTCGAAACGCCGCTGCTGCAACTGGTTGACGCCTTCCAGGTTGTAGACTTGGGCCTCTTCCGGGTACACGCTACGGGCCTTTTCGAGAAAGCGCTGGGCCGCCCCGTTCTTATTCTGGGCCACGAGGCATTTGGCCATCAGCAGGTTGGCGGCGTAGTCGTCCGGCGCCTGGGTCAGGGCGCGGCTGAATTGCCCCTCGGCCTCGCCCAGGCGCTTGGCCATCATGGAGGACTCTCCCTGCTGCATGGCCTCGATCGCCCCCCGTTGGCGACGCAGGCCGGCCGTCTGGTCCATGTAGCGGTCGCGGTAGTCCGGGTTACCGGCCGCGCCGGCGTACGTGGTGCGCACACGTTGCGCAGCCGTGGCGTAGCGCTCGTCGCTCATCGGGTGCGTGGCGAAGAGCAGGTCGATGGCTCCCGGCTTCGTCTTCTGCATGGCGCGGAACCCGTCCATCACCCCAACCATGCCCTGCGGGGTGTATCCCCCCTTGACCAGATACTGCATGCCCAGGTCGTCCGCTTCGCGCTCGTTCTCGCGGCTGTAGCGCATGAGCAGGAGATTGGCGCCCACGGCCCCCAAACCCACGGCGAGGTCGGCGTACTTCACCTTCTCATGCTCCAGGTAGATACCGACCCCGGCCACGATGGCCATGACCAGCATCCCCTTCTGCATCTGCTCGCGCGCATGCACGGCGCTGACGTGGCCGAACTCGTGGCCGAGCACGGCAGCCATCTCGGCCTCGTTGTTCAACGATAGCAGCAGGCCACGCGTGAGCGCCACACTACCGGCTGGGAAGGTGTAGCCGTTGACGTTCACGGCATTCACGACACGCATGTTGTAGGGCATGCCGGGGCGGTGCGTGTGCGGCGTCAACCTCTGGCCCACGCTAGTGACGTATGCATTCAGGCCCGGGTCCTGCACGGACCCATAGTCGGCGGAGAACTGGTGCGGCGCCCACTGCCGGTCCACATCGCGCTCGTAGCCCTCGCCAACCAGCATCATGCGGTTGCGCCCCGTTACCGGGTCGGTCGCGCACCCTGCCAGCCAGGCGCCCGCGGACGCGACGGATGCAGCCACCAGAAACTCCCGCCGACCCGGGCGCAAAGCCCGCTGAACGATTTCGTGCTGCCTGGAATTCATGCCCGGACTCCCTCTTTTTAGCTTTTCGCGCGATCCGGTGAGCATAGAATATCCCCAGCCCGCCGTAAACGCTATCGTTGCCGGCGCGCCGGAGAGCGTGCGCGCATGAACATGACGCTGTTGGATGCTGCCTGGCAACGTGTCCGGGAGGCTTGGACCACCGCCCAGCCCCGGGTCGCCCTCATGCTGGGGTCGGGGTGGAGCGCCGTGACGGAGGGGCTCGCGGAAGGCGTTGCGCTCTCCTATGCCGACATCCCCGGACTGGGCGCCACGCGCGTGGAGGGACATCCCGGGCGCGTCGGCATCCTGCACATCGGCGGCCTGCCGGTGCTTGTCTTCCAGGGACGACGCCACTGGTACGAGGGAGAGGGCTGGGAACCCGTCGCTATCCCGATCTACATTTGCCGGCAACTCGGCGTGCGCACCCTGCTCCTGACGAATGCCAGCGGCGGCGTGCGCGCCGACCTGCGCCCCGGCACATTGGTCATGTTGGACGACCACATCAATCTCATGGGTGGCAATCCACTGATCGGACCGCATCACGCCTGCTGGGGAGCCCGCTTCGTGGATCAGACCACCGTGTACGCGCCAGTTCTGAAGTCGCTGCTCATGGCAGCGGCCGCACACGTAAACGAACCCCTGCAGCGCGGAGTCTACCTGGCCGTAGCGGGTCCCGTTTACGAAACTCCCGCCGAAATCGTTGCGTTTCGCCAGTGGGGCGCGGACCTGGTCGGCATGTCCACCGTGCCGGAGGCGCTGCTCGCCAGCGCGGCCGGGGTAAGCGTGGCCGCCCTCTCCTGCGTGGCGAACTTCGCCGCAGGCCTCGCCAATCAGCCCCTGAGTCACAGCGACATCGTGGCCAGCACGCAAGACGCGCTGCCGCGAATGCGACGACTCCTGGTCGCCTTCTTCGAACGGCTTGCCGCACGGGAGCATGCACCCGCGCCATGAATGCACCCGCCCTCACACCCAGCCCGGCACAGGGAGAGCCACACACACACCCATGCACACCCGAGGCCGCAGCCCGCGCCGTGGTGGAACATCTGCAGGCGGCGGGACACACAGCCTACTGGGCGGGTGGCTGCGTCCGCGACCGTCTCCTGGGACGCGACCCACGCGACTACGATATCGCCACCAGTGCCGTGCCAGATGCCGTGCTCGGCCTTTTTCAGCCGGCGCGCCACGTCGGCAAGGCCTTCGGCGTTGTCCTTGTTTGCGTCGGACAGGTATGGACCGAGGTCGCCACGTTCCGAGAGGACTCCGCCTACAGCGATGGCCGGCGGCCCGACACCATTCGCTACACCGACGCCCCGACCGACGCCCGGCGGCGTGACTTCACCATCAACGCCATGTTCTACGACCCTGTGCGGGACTGCTACCACGACTTCGTGGAAGGGCGAGCGGACCTCGCGCGACGCCTGGTGCGCTGTGTCGGCGACCCGCACCAGCGCTTCGGCGAGGATCACCTGCGGCTCCTGCGCGCCGTCCGCTTCGCGACCACGCTGGACTTCAGTCTGACACCCGACACGGCCGCCGCCATCCGCGCCCAGGCTGGCCAGTTGACACGGATCAGCGCCGAACGCGTGCGCGACGAATTGACGCGCACGCTGCTGGAGGCCAACCGGCCGGGCGCCGCGCTCCGGTTGCTGCATGAACTCGGACTACTGGCGGTCATCCTGCCGGAAGTTGCCGCGTTGCAGGGCGTCGAACAGCCGGCCGAGTTCCATCCCGAGGGCGACGTCCTGACCCACACCTGTCTGATGCTGGACCAACTCGCGGAACGTGACGCGCGGCTCGTTTACGCCGTCCTGCTGCACGATGTCGGCAAACCGCCAACGGCACGCTTCGCTGACGGGCGTTGGCGTTTCCACGATCACGCCCGCGTGGGCGCCCGGCTGACTCGTACGATTCTCGAGCGGCTGCGGTTTGCCACGGACGATGTAGACTTCATCGCCCACTGCGTCGCCAACCACATGACGTTCATGGATGTGACTCGGATGCGCCCCGCCACGCTGCGGCAGTTGATCGGTTCCCGCACCTTCGAAACCGAACTCGCCTTGCACCGGCTGGACTGCCTGTCCAGCCATGGCGAACTGACGCATCACGCCTTTCTGACAGCCTACCGCGAAAAGCTGGCACAGGAACCGGTCCTGCCCGTCCCCTGGATCAGCGGGACGGACATCCAGGGCCTGGGCATCCCCCGGGGACCGGCAGTCGGGCGCTGGAAGCACATCGCCTACGAGGCGCAGTTGGATCAACGCTTCTCCACCCGCGAGGATTTGCTCGCGTGGCTGGCCGGACAGGTACGCACTGGGTAACCGTACCCGCCGCTGCGCCCTCTTTCTGTGCTTGCCGGGTCAGGCGGCATGCTCTAGATTCCCGCGATTGCGTAGGAGACAAGCTGCATGTATTCGATCATGTTGAAGGCGAAGATTCATCTGGCAGTGGTTACCGACTGTCAGCTCGAGTATGAGGGTAGCCTCACCATCGACCGGCAGTTCATGGACATGGTCGGCATCCGGGCGTTCGAGAAAGTGATGGTCGCGAATGCGGCTAACGGCGAGCGCTTTGAAACCTATGCCATCGCCGCGCCCGCGGGATCGCGCACCTTCTGCCTGAACGGCGCCACCGCGCACAAGGGCAGCATCGGCGACCGGATCATCATCTTCACCTTTGCCGTGGTGCCTGACGCAGAGGTCTCCTGCCACAGGCCCCGCGTGCTCGTGTTGAAACCTGACAACGAACCGGCCGGACCCGTGCGTGAAATGACCTGCGATTGACGGATCGGCGGCAGCGCAGGCAGCACGTGCTCAGGCGATCTTCAGCGCCTCGCTGGACGCTTCGAACGTGACCTGCTGATCCTGCACCATCTTCTTCGTGATCTTGACCGTGCTCGTGTCGGCGCGGCGGGGCGCCTCGAACATGACGTCCAGCATGATGCTCTCGACCAAGGCACGCAAACCGCGGGCGCCCGTGTGCCGCTTGGCTGCCATCCGCGCGAGTTCCCGCAGTCCGCCGTCCGTGAAGGAGAGCGCGATCCCCTCCATGGCCAGCAGCTTCTGATACTGCTTGACCATGCTGTTGCGAGGCTCAACCATCACGCGCACGAGATCCTCTTCCGTCAAGTCGGCCAGGGACACAACCATCGGCAAACGGCCAACGAACTCCGGGATCAGCCCGAACTTGATCAGATCCTCCGGCTCGACCATAAGTCGCCCGGAGGCGCCGGCTAGCGACTCTGCCGGCCTGGGCGTGGCATCGGCCTCAGTCAGGAAACCAACCGTGTGGTGACCGCGCCGCCGCTGAACGATCTGGTCCAAGCCGACAAACGCCCCACCGCAGATGAACAGGATGTGCTGGGTGTTGAGCTTGATGTACTCCTGCTGCGGGTGCTTGCGTCCGCCTTGAGGCGGCACATGCGCCACCGTCCCCTCGAGGATCTTCAG